>JBILTA010000040.1:0-16257 GCA_044371785.1 Pirellulaceae bacterium
GAAACTGAAACTCGAAATCGATCGCCACATGTTCGAGATCGCCGTCCAAGCTGCGATCGGATCGCGCGTTATCGCGCGAGAAACAGTTTCCGCATTGCGTAAGAACGTGACCGCCAAATGTTATGGAGGTGACATCACCCGCAAACGCAAACTATGGGCCAAGCAGAAAGAAGGCAAGAAACGCATGAAGTCGATCGGATCGGTCGACATTCCACAAAAAGCCTTTATGGCCGTTTTGGAATCGGGTGAATAAAGAGAGTACGTCGGTTAGGCCATGAAATAGCGAATAACACTGCACATCCACACCTTATTCGCGTTTCACCAAGACCGTACACTCCGAAGGCTTGGGGGTACGGTTTCGGCTTAACACCAGCTGATCGTTTTCAAAGGAAACGCATAACACACTGCTCATCCCTTCGCCTTGCCCAAGCAAATAGACGTCCCCCTTGTCATCGATTGTGCATACAAATGTCGCTTGGTGCAGTTCCAGCGTCAAATCCCTACGACTAAGGATCTTCATTTCACCCTCTAATGTGAAACGAACCGCAACAGTCGCGAATTGTTTAAGCATGTTGTTCTGGTCAACCGCATCTTCCTCGCCGGCGAATCGTTTTTTAACGTAGAGAGTAGTTGCTTCTGGATCGGCATACCAAGTATTCGCGAGTTTCTTTTTTGCTTCCGCCAATCGATCCTCTAATGTTATACGGCTCGATGTCTCCTCCTGTGCCATTCCTAAAGTAACTGTGGCGAACAATAAACAGAAAAAAGCAACCCCTTGAGCGATTCGCATAGGTCAACTCGCACCTTCAATTGTGGTCAGGAAACAACACGTTCATACGGATCATCTCCGCATTCATTACGACTGTCCACGATTTTTTCGGAGCAGGAGGGGCACTTTGGGTTCGGAGGAGCCGGGACTCCTCCTAGGCATGGGCTGCCGTTACAGTTGTGGGAGGGGGTTCACCAGCTTCATCTTCGTCGGCATGTGCGATCGCTCGAGTTGGATCAAAGCCAAAGAACTCCAACACAATGCAGTAGAACAAGTAAAGCACGGGCACTTGAAACAAAACCAACAGCGTGGTTAAACCTAAACCGAATGCGAGGCTTGCTGCCATCGGAACCAAGAATTGAGCTTGGAACGATTTCTCCATAATCATCGGCGCTAGCCCTGCGATGGTCGTGATGCTCGTGAGGAACACAGGTCGCATGCGACGCAGCCCAGCTTCCGCCAAAGCTTGCCTTAATGGCATACCGCTACGGGCTTTTGAGTTAATAAAGTCCACGAGGACAATCGAGTCGTTTACCACCACACCCGTTAAGGCAACCATGCCGAAAACACTGAAGAGCGTAATTGGAATACCAAGTAATCCATGCCCCCAAATGGCTCCTGCAAATCCAAACGGGATAATCATGATAATGATAAATGGCTGGAAGTAAGAATTGAACTCGATCACCAGCAAAATATAGATAGCCAAAATGGCGATCACTAAACCAACCCCAAGGCTAGCCATCGATTCTTGGCTCTGTTGCTGCTGGCCTTCCCAGTCAACACTTAGCGTGGGGTACTGTTTGATCAATTCAGGGAGCGTTGACGCTTTGAGATCTGCAATCACCTGAGCGGCATTTGTTTTCGCTTCATCAACATCGGCACTTACGGTGATGGAACGTTTCTGATTCAAACGGTTGATCTCCGAATAACCACGCTGAACTTTGATCTCCGCCAATTCGGTGATAGGAACTTCAACACCATCGGGACCTCGAACTTTGATCTCTTTAAAGTCCGCCAGTGAGCGGCGTTGATCTTGTGGGTACCGCACCATCAATTTCACTTCATGACGACCGCGTTGGAGCCGTTGAACCTCTGCACCGTAATAGGCATTACGTACGGTTTCTGCCAAATCGGATGCGGTGATGCCCATGGCAATTGCGCGATCTTTCACTTTGTACTGAAACTCAAGTTTACCCGGTGTGGCATCGTCACGGATATCAAATACGCCTGCATAGGTCGCGAGCTTGGCTTTGCAACGTTCAATTGCGTCATCCAGTTCCGCTTGATTTTCAGCGGGAGCCAAAAGCTTAAACTCGATCGCTTTTCCACCGGGACCGATATTCACGGAGTCGAAAGTGATCCGTTCGGCACCTGGAAAATCGCCAGCTTCTTCACGCCACATATTGAGAATGTCATTGCTGGTGATCGAGCGGCTTGCGGCATCCACCAACTCAATGTAAACCTGGCCAACATGGCTGCCAGAAGAATTCTCTGCCGAGCCGAGTGCACCGTCTCCGGTTAACTGTCCCACTTGCCTGAAAGTGAGCAAAATGGGCCCAAGACTTTTTTCGGCAGCAGCGGATTCTGATGAAGTGTTGGCGACCTTTCGAATATTGAGGACCCCTTCTCCCAACTTCTCTCCAACTCGACGCGCGGCGGCTTCGATGCGTTGGGTCGATTCATCGGTCAGCGGTAATGGAGTACCATCAGGATACACAATGCGTGCAATAAGATTATTCCCGTCACTTTTGGGAAAGATAACAAATGGAACCACACCTGACCGCACTAAGCCGACGGTAACAATCAGCGCACACACAGCCAGTGCCGGTGAAACCAATGGAAACCTCAAACAAAAAACCAACATCGGTTTGTAAATATATAGCCCAAACCATTCCAGCCCCGAACTGAATGCAGCGCTAATTCGATCAACGATGCGTCCCATAGGTGCAAAAGGCATCAACACATAGCCAATCAATTTGCCAAAGAGCGACTTGCTTTCACCCCCAGAATGTGCAAGGTGATTAGGCAATGAGAAGGTGGACTCCACCAAAGAGATACAAAGCATGGCAATCACCGCTAGCGGCATCACCGCGATGAATTTACCCATAACGCCGGTGACATAAAACAGTGGCATAAAGGTCATCACGGTGGTTGCGACACTGGAGATCACCGAAACAATCACTTCAGAGGCGCCATCAATGGCCGCTTGGTACGGTGACTTGCCCATCATGCGATGCGAATAGATATTCTCACCGATCACAATCGCATCATCGACCACAATCCCCAGTGCCATCAAGAAGGCAAACATACTGAGCATGTTCAAGGTCTGTCCAAAGATCATCAATACGATCCCGGCCCCTAGAATACTGATGGGAATACCGAGAGCCACCCAGAACGCCAATTTGCGTTCCAAGAAGAGGGTCAGCACGATGAAGACCAACACCAAACTCTGCAGACCGTTGTCACGCAGCAGCCGAATACGATCGCGAACGTCAATACTTGTGTCGCCCCATACTTCCAGAGAGTAACCAGCAGGCAACTTGGCGTCCTTCACGTACTTGTGCACCGCATCAGCGATGGCCAACAAATCTTCTTCCGACGTTTTATCAACGCTGATCACCAAAGACGGCTTGCCATTTACTTCGTTAATCACTGATTGATCTTCGAAATCATCGCGCACTTTGCCGAGATCACCTACGGTTAGTACCAAACCACCTGGCCTGGTAATAAGAGGCAACTGCAAAATCTCTTCGCCCACTTCGCGCTTATTATTGCCACGCAAAAGTATCTCTTGACCTTCAGCTTTCAACTGACCGCCAGGAATTTCAACATTCTCTCTTCTCAATATTTGTGCAACGGAGGATAAGCTCAATCCATATGTTTGAAGCGTGTCTTCGGGAATCTCAACATCGATTTGAAATGGCTTCGCCCCCAAAACGTTCGCCTGAGAAACTTCTGGTAAGGCCAGAATCTCATCACGAATCAGTTCAGCCACTTCGCGGAGTTTCCATTCAGCATCCTTTTGATCCGATTCTGGGCCAATAACGGCCACTCGAATCGCCGGTTCGCGAAAAGTGATTTGCTGAACGAGCGGCTTCTCGCTGCTCAATGGAAAACTGGGAATACGATCCACTTCCGAACGGATATCATTGATCACCTTTTGCGGATCTTTGACGGTGCTCTTCATTTCGATTACGGTGAAGCCGCCCCCTTCACGAGCGATACTCACCACTTGCTTGATACCGTCGACTGCACGAACGGCCTCTTCGACCTTTTGACAAATTCCGCGTTCTACTTCTTCGGGCGAAGCACCCGGATAGATCACCGTCACGAGTCCCACTTCAAGTTTGAATTCGGGAAACGTCTCGCGACGCATCATCCAAAAACAACCTACGCCCACTACCATGACAGCCAACAAGATCATGTTGACGCCTGGTGTGTTCTTTACAGCCCATTCGATATAGGGTCGCATATCCTAGTCCGCGAAAATGTTTTGAATCAAATCCTGTTTAATCGCACCGCACAAAACATATGATCGCAAGCGATCAAGAGGCATCCTTAACTTCGAGCTTACCCGCTGTCGATTCTGCAGGTTGACTCGCTGAAGGCTCTGGGACTGCTGGTTGAGGTTGTCCAGTCACACTGCGAGAGTAGACACGTACCGCATCGGTACCATCACCCTTGACCGCAGCCATCGGAGTCACCACCACCCAGTCTCCACTCTTCAGTGTGTTGGCAATGACTTCACAAACCCAATAGTCTACGCTCTTACCATCTTCGGATGACGTGAGCGTGTAGGGACGAATCACCTGAAGATCCTGAAGCACCAACATTCGTCCTGGTGCCCAATCTTCAACCCGAAAATCATCTTCAACTTTATCTGCTTTGGTTTTTGCTAGGCCAGGTGTTTCCGCAGCTGGAGCGGGAGTATTTTCTTTCGGTTTGGCGGTCGCGACTACCTCCGAAGCTGGAGTTGTCTTTCCGGCAGAAGTCGCCTTAACCACCTCGTCTGTCATTTCGAAACGCCACACCACATTGCCTGGCTTCACAGCCATTTTGGGAACCAGCATTAGTTCGGACTGCGGTCTAGTATGAACCTTTAAGTTCACAAACATACCACGCACCAACGCGGGTGGCCCACTCACGTTATCATCACTCTTTACCTTACCATCGACCATGTATTGATACGGTTTTTCGACTCGAACTCGACAAGGTACTGTACGACTTTGTGGATCGATACCACTACCTTCGTAGCGATTCAAAACACCTTCCCAAGCGTAAACTTGGTTCTCTCGCCCAGTAACTTGAAACTCAACGGTCACGGGAGTAGGTGGTAATGCATATCGTCCCGCCATCGCGTTAGGATCATCAGAGGCTACTGCCGGCATGTCATGTTCGCCTTTCTGATTCAAGACCCAATACAATTGATCCATCCGCAGACTGCAACTTACCTCAACATTTCCCGTATCCTCGATAGTCGCCAAAGTACTACCACGCTGAATAAACGAGTCGTTTTCAACCATATCGCGAACGATCACACCATCTACGGGCGATATGATTTCACAACGAGATAAATCTAGCTGCGCCTTGCGAAGCTGAGTCTCTGCTAACTTTTCAGCCGCTTCCAAACGAGCCCGACGTTTCTTGGCCAGGTCAAGTTGATTCTGAATGGAGACCTGTTGGTTTAAGCTGGCCAAACGCGCTCTGCGAGCAGCGTCTAACTCCGTGTCACTCACGATACCTTCGCGCAATTGGGTTAGTCGCAGAAGTTCCGCATCGTGCAGCTTGAGTTCATCGATAGCAACATCCAATGACTTCTGAATGTTGGCCTCTTCTTGATCCAATTCACGCAAACTAGCGTAGTCTTGCTCGCGCATTTTGGCCAAACGCTGCATTTCTAACTCATAATCTTGTGGATCGATTCGAAATAGAACTTGTCCTTTGGTGACATAACGTCCCTGCCGACAATTTGGGTCTTTATAAACAACCCGGCCCGTTACTTCCGCACCAATCATGAGTTCACGAAAGGGCACAACGTTTCCTTGCAACTCGATATCCAATGTTTGCTTGGAAGTATCGAAGGCTTGAATTCGAGCTACTTCCGCTTCGGGAAGAGCGGCCAGACGCGACGCTATATCATCACCTGCAGCCTCCTTCTGCTCCGGCTTAGCTTCACCTAAAGCGATGAATCCGAAAATACCTGCCGCGACTATGGCGACGGGCAACACGACCCCCAACACCAGATCACTAACCCAAGATGGCCTGGACATAAATTGTTCTTCTTTACCTCATCGCCCTCTTAACGTTGGCTTTATTTGGAAGCAGAGCTTTGTAATAGTTTTTCGATATTGTGATCAAAAGTAACGATGCACGCTTGGCCCAAAAGGGCGCACACACCTTTGCATAGACGAACGGCAAGTTCTTGAATTTGACCATCTACGTTTTCTTGCGACGAAAATGGTCCAAAATTGGGCGTCAAATAATTGACCAGGGCGCCACCCGTTCTGAAGAGGATACATTGACCTACCACATAATAGCAGGCGTGGTTTCGGTCGGAGACTGAAACTGCGGGGGCCATTTCTTGAATGAGTTTCCCCATATATTCGAATTGCGGACGTACTCCTTGCTCCAACAATGGCCGACCAACGGCCGATGGCTGAAGCATTTCACGCAATATTAACCGACCTTCCCAGCTAAACGGATCGCTAGCAAGAAAACGGTAAACTATTCCCTCCAAGAATCGAACCATTCGAACCAAAACGGGAAGACCATCATCGATGGCCGGCATTGGAAACAGGGCATCGCGATGACGGCGGGCCTCCTCCAAACAAACCTCATACAGTCGCCGCTTATCCCCAAAATGATAATTGACGCTTGCCACGTTCGTACGAGCATTTTGACAAATTTCTCGGACTGTCGTCGCTTCGAATCCCTGATCCGCAAAAATTTCGCCTGCTGCCGCCACAATCCTTCGGCGTGTTGAATCTGCAACTGCTTCGGACACGATGTGTCTCCTCCCCCCCATTGAAAGGACTTGTACCAACCACAGTCAGGCCGCGACCTTTACCCCCCGGATAAGATGGCACTTAAAGCCATAAGCCTGGGCTAGCGATCACCACGGCAGTGTGACAGTGAATGTATATAAACACCAGTTTCAAACAACCGTTTCAATCCATTGGGAGAATTTCGGGAAAAGAAAAGCAAAAATCGGCGGCCAGCGTCAAAACCAAGGTTTATCTAGACGCCCAACAGGGAACTGTAAAGACGTTCATGAGCTTCAATCATCGCCCGCAATGAGAATTTCTCCGCCACTCGCTGACGCGAAGAGGCGGAGAATCGGACGTAAAGATCCTTATTGTTCAATATTTGCTGGGTCCGACGAGCCAAAGTCGCCAGATCGCCCCTTCGATAAAGAAATCCCGTTTCTCCTGGGACAATTAGGTCTCGGTTGCCTGCAATGTCGGTGGCTAATACGGGAACCCCACTCTGCATCGCCTCCAATATGGCATTGGATTGCCCCTCATAGAGACTGCCGTTCCACAACAAATCGAACGCCTGAATCCAACGTGTGGCCCGATCTTGGTGTCCCACAAATCGCACTCGATGCCCCAATCCAATCTGATCCCGATAGTACTCAAGTCGCTGACGTTCTGGTCCATCGCCGACAAGCACTAGATGCGCATCGTCACGCACCACCCGGATCAACTCCATGCCCCATAGCAGGTCCTTCAGCCCCTTTTGGGGCCAAAGCCGTCCAACAACTCCGATCAAAACGGCATCGCTGGGTAATCCAAGCTGCCGGCGAATCTCGGCTCGAGCCGTCTCATCCGCATTCAAGGGTGGCACGGCGTTAGGAATTACTTCGAACAGAGAACGTTGGAGCCCATGAGCGGCACCGAATTCAACCACGCCACTACTATTGGTAACAATCTTGTCGGTACGCCGAGCCAAATAGCGATCGATGGCAAAGTGCCACCACCGTTTCCATTCATCCACACAACGTTCACCAGCCACAATGTGCGGAATCTTAGCTCGCTGCGCGGCCAAACGACCATAGCTATTGGCGGCGAAGATCCAAGTGTGCACCAGATCAAACTTCTGATCTTTTAGGAATCGTACCAAACGGAAGAAAGAGCCAATATCCAACTTAAATCGTTTACCGATCAAGGTGACGGGAACGCCGGCTTCTTCGAGTTCTTGTCGATAGGGACCATCACGTGTGAGCAATATCACATGCGGCTCAAAACGACTACGATCCAGCCCTTTGGCGAGTAACACCAATTGCTTTTCCGCTCCACCTCGATCCAGTGTCGGGATGATTAGACCTATTCGCTTTTTCACTCCCGATTTCCTTTCAACTTGACCATCTTTTCCAGCTTTTATCTCGCTCAGTTCGCTCCACCATAGCCGCACCACCTGGCTTCAACGAGCTATTCTCACTGCTATGTAGCCAACCTTGCCAGCGAGCAAGGCTCCAACCGTTGGCTTCGTCATCAGCCTCAAGAGCATGTTGCTTTCGAATGGTTGTATCCGGAGATAAGTCTAAAGCTTGCTCCAGCAACTCGCGAAGTTGAGGCATGTTGCCTGGATGGTACATTCCCCATCGCGCCGATTCGGGTGTTCGCTCTTTGCTTGCCCCAGACACCGGTAGTAAGCATGGAACATTGTTTTGCCAAGCTAACGGCGCGTAAAATCCCAATCCTTCACCTGGTGTCGTTAGTACGCAAACATCGGCGAGCTGGAATATCTCATCAACTGTATCGAAGCAACCGGGCAGGGCGATCTGTCGCGCACCATCCATATCGCGAATTCGTTCATAAACACTTCCTCGTTCGGGACCATCACCGATAAACCAGACGCGTAAACTTGGCCAACGATCCAGCAAGGGATCAATCGCCTGCAGGAACATTTCGATACTTGGACGATGCTGAAGCGCTGAGGGAACGATAACCACTTTGCCATCGACCGGCACAAACAAGTCGCCACAACACTCGCGCAAGATACTTCGCGCACGACCGCGATCCCCTGATGACCGCGGCAAACACGGCAACGTCACTTGCCCCAATCGGTCGATTTTATCGGGCAAAATGCCCGCACTCCGCAACAGACGTTCCTCAGCAGCACCGTGAACCAGCACACGATCTACGTTGCGACAAGCATCCACAACGGCGTTGGGCGGGCTCAATAAACCATCCATTAACTCTTTGTTATCAAACCAAAACAGTTTGGATTTATCCAGCAGTTCTTTTGCCTGACAACAAGCGACAGCTTCCTCTGCAGCTTGATCAAACAAAATCGCATCATATTGTGCACGTTCGAGAATAAGGTGTTCGATGATACCTTTGACATAATTCTTGAAGCTGCGCGCTGCAAATGGTGGCGGTCCAACCCGGCATAGCGGCACCTCATCAAAGGTACATTTCAATGGCCAACGATAATTCCACAACGCGGTCATCAACGACACATTCACGCCTAGCTTCTTGAACTTTCGCACCCAAGCTTGCAGACGAAATGTCGAATCATCGATAAACGGCCAGAACCATCTGGACACAATAACCAGGCGAGGACCACTCATAGCGAATATGGACTTTGTAGATCCTGTGGTTCGAGGCAAGCGAGATAGGGCAGATTGCGATAATGATCCTGATAATCTAAGCCATAACCGACCACGAATTCATCCGGTATATTGAAAGCCACGAAGTCTGGTTGCATTGCAACTTCTTGCTTCCCTTGCTTGTTGAGTAGTACGGCTGATCTCAATGACTTTGGTTTCAACTCCGCCATCCGCAACATGACTTCGCGCAACGTCTTGCCCGTGTCAAAAATGTCATCGATGATCAACACATCACGATCTTTTATATCCAACTGCATTGTTTCGTTGATGGTCAACTGGCCCGATGTCGTTCCACCGCGATAGGAACTCGCTTGAATCAAACCGACTCGTAACGGCATCTCGAGATAGCGAATCAAATCCGCTAACAAAATCAATGACCCCGTCATGATGGCGATTACCGTCAGCGGTCGATCTCCATAGGCATGTGCAATTTGCTGCGCCATGGCTGCTACGCCATCTTCCAACTCTTTCTCGGTAAGCAATATCTTCATATTCTTAAAGACTCAGTACGGCGTTTCGCTAAGCGTCAGAAAGTTAAGCGTAAAGCTAAAGCGTAATCGGTAGAGGTGGAAGGGTGAGAGCCTGAATCTTCCCCGATTAGAACTCTAATTCATCTAAGTCGTTGGGCACAACAACCAGCCCACGATACGACGCTAACTCCGACAACGGAATTGGTTCTTGTATATTACCGTATGGACTGGTATGCACAAGCGCCAACTTCCCTACGCGACACATCTCGGCCCGATCGAGCACTTCACTTAACCAGCTGTGGCCTGTAAGAATCGCCATTTCCTGCTGATCATCATCAAAGTTGCACTCATGGACCAAAAGCTCAACATCACATAATTGGGAAATGTATCGATCTGTTTTTTGTGCTGTCGTGTCGGTCACATAAGCCAGCGAGTGTGTGCCGTAATCGATTCGATAACCGATCGAGCCACCCGGATGTGTTTGGTACCACCAACGAACTCTGGCTCCACAATGAAGTTCGAATTCAGCTTGACCTTCTGGCAGAGCCCGCCACTGGATTGGGGGCATAATCGGAAAAATATGAGGAGAGAAAATATGCTCTTGAATCGGCCCAATTTTCTCCGGAAGCCCATAAACGTGAATCGATTCCAATCCGTTTAATTCACGCCACCCCAACACAAACGACAAACCCACAATATGGTCCAAGTGGGCATGTGTTAGCAGTACATCAAGGTGAGGCCGAACGAGTCTTTGTCGCGCCCGAAACATGCCAGTTCCAGCATCCAACATCACTCCAAGCTCAGGTATAAAATAACACGACGTATGTCGCGTCTCCGAGGGTTGATAGCCGGATGTACCCAGAAAAATTAGCTTCATCTCAGGTTCAATTATCTTAGGGCTGACGCATCGGAGCAAAAAACTTGTCCAGTGTTTCGAACGGCTTTTCCAACTTATCCAATGGGAGCTTTTGCAATTGCTTATTCAGCTCTCTTTGGATGGCGTTTTGACCTGCTTGAACAGCTGTTCCAGCTGCCAAATTAGTGGTCAAGTTGGCGATCGAGCGCCAGTCGACTTGCGGTTGGTTTAGGGTTCCACGTACTGGTATGTCGATCGATTTTCCGCTCAACGGTTGCAAATAGGCTTGCTGCTTAATCCAGTCTTCTTGAATTGGTACCGACAACATCATCTCCACATTTCCATCGAGCGATACCACACCACTCGATTTAACCTGCACATCACCGACTTGCATGATAAAGTCGCGATGAATCACGTTACCATCCTGAACCAAGAACTCTATGTTCTGTTCTTTCAACTGCAACCATTGATTACCAAGCTGTGGTGTCGGTGCAGCGGCCGTGGGCACACCGCCCGGCAATGCGCCCGGAGCCAACGTATTGAGCACATTTCCTGCCAGTGGGATGGCAGAACCCGCCGCCGCCATATCACCGTTACGAATAGCGTTGATGTATTGCACTAACTGCAAAATGCTACTGCTCAGCGGGCCTGGTCCAATCGCCGCTCGATGTATGGTTACCTTCCCAGCTATATTCTGTCTCTTAAGATCCGCTGGCACAAATTCGGCACGATCCAAGGTTAGACTCAACTCTCCTTCAGCACTCGTCGCTTGTGCAACGATTGGGGTAACATATTGTAGCCACCCTTGGTACATCTCTGGCGTGATGTCGACATTGGTCAACACGTTACCAGGCTTCTGTCGAATGATTAGCGGTTCCGCTGTCAAGTCGGCGGTCAGATCAAACTCTACCTTACCCTTATTGACGGGAATGGAGCTGAAAGTCTGCAGAAGTCCGTTTTGAATCTTAACCGGTACTTCAGCGGGACCAATGTTCAAACCAATGGCTCTAGCCCTCTCCCAACCCAATTGCGTATCGACATTTAAGGCTGCCAAAGGAGACGCTCCTTCTTTGGCATTCAACATCGTAACTTTCAATGGCTCGGTGCGCTGACCTTCCAATGTTACCCAGTTATTGAGCCAAGGCTGTAAACGCTCAGTCACTTTGGCTGCATCGTAGGTGTAGCGTCCGTCAACGGACAGCAGCGTATCAACTTGTTTGGGGTCCATTTTGATTTGCCCCGCATAGGCGATCCAATCCGAAGCTAAATCCGTTGGGCTCAAGACGAGCGCACCGGTTTCTGCATTCCACGTTCCCTCACAACCAGCTCGCAAACGAGCCTCTTCCCATATTTTTTGAACTTCGCCGTCGTTGCGTCGTCCGGAAGCAGCGGAAGCCAACGCGCCCGGCGCGACCGTAGAGGATCTTGGCGATACGCTCTCAGCGAGTATATTCGTTCCGTCGGTGGTAACTTTCCACGCGATACCGGCCTTAGTTACATTCCAATTCGCGTTGCCCACGATTTCGCCCGACAAACGCAGCGGCCATGGCTGTGGACTGCTGGCCGATCCGACCGAACTTGTGGTTGAACTAGAAGTCAACATTCCGGGCCTCGGCACATTGGATGTGCTGGGGGCAGCTGCGATAGGTGTATTCATCGAGCTTGTCAGATTGGCCAAGTTAATACGGAAAGCCCCTGCGCCTTGACGACCGCCATTGGGATCATCTGCCATTACATTATCGGCCGCTCGCAATGCGAATGATGAAGCTTGCACTTCAAGACTGGCTATCTCAAGTCGAGTTATGTTTTGACTATCAATACGTCCCTGGAACTCACCCTTCATTCGTGGTTCGGCGATATTGAACTGCGAAGTTTGAACTTCAAGTGGCTCAGCCATCCAGGTCGCAGTTGTCAATTCGATGTGACTTGCGTCCAACACCGCGGAAGCTTCTAAATCTAGCTTACCGCGAAGTGCAATGTCAGGTTGCCAAGCTTGCATCAACATCAAGCGACGTTGCCATGCGGCTAAGTCTCCGACGAATTTAATACGTGCCGAGGCAGGTGGCAGAGCATTTTTCTCGTCCGTTGCTACGGAAGTGGGAATCGAAATGGGCTCAAACAACTCCACTGTTGCTTCTTCGCTGTTGGACTGCAGTTTTATCAACCCACGATCCAATCGGCGCAATTGATTATCGACTAAACGCAAGGCGAGATTCCCTTGGGCGCGCCAAGCAGGTTCGGTCAACTCACCTCCAGAGGCTTTCAACATCAATGGTGTTGTTTGTATGTCACCGATCACAGTGATAAGCCCGTCACTGCCACGCTCCCAACTTACAGTCCCATCTGCGGTACCGTCGACGCGTTCCACAGGCAAAGTCACAAAGTCATCTAAACGCTTTTTGAGTCGTTGCAAGTTAACGTTGCCCGATACTCGACCGCCATCCAAAGAACCACTCGCCTGGAAATCGCAGAATTCCGCTTTAACGGATCCTTGAAATCGAACATCACCAGCAGCGTCTGGCTGAACTCCCATCGATGCCGACAACGGATCATCCCAGCGGATCAGTTGTCCCTGGATGTTGGCTTCCAAATCGCCAAGGTTTAAAACATATTGCGACTGTGGCAAACCTCTACCATCCAATGTTTGCTGCATCTGCAAGTCAGCAGCGCCAGAGATGAGGACCATATTGTCGCGAATTGGCACCAGTGACGGTGCCACTTCCAGTAGCTTAGGTAGATCAACCTTCGTGCGCAAATCGAACTCTCCACCAACAATCCATGGTGCCGTGACTGCAGGTGGCGTCAACGGCCAGGGAAGAGAGGCCGTTCCGGAAGCTTCTCCGAAATCGCATACCAGACGATTATCGATTACGTTAAATCGCTTTCCGTCTAATTCCCAACTTCCCGACCATTTGGCCTGCTGAATCGAAGCAGGCTGAGGACCAATCAGACCAGTGGCCGCTAACTTGACTTCAGAAAGCAAACCCTCCGTTACGTCGATCTTCCAATGCTCAGCATCTTCGATCGTTCCGTGAGCTTTCAAACTGACCCATCCCGCTCCTGACTCAATCGGCAAATCGGGAAGACGACGTTTGAGCAATGAAATCCACATCAGAGGCATCGTTTGCAATTCGGCAGTCGTAACTAATTTGAAGCCGCTGCTTGAGCCATCGGCTTCGGTCGCTGTAGTAGATTCGCCTTTTTCGCCATCGTGCAACTTTACCAAGAACTGCCCCGCAATGCCCGAAGAGGGATGACGTTGTAGTATTTTTCCCGCTGCCGATACCTTAGGTAAACTACCTTGCACTCCAGAAACTTCCACAACCGCCTGACGTAGTTCCATGTCCCAAGCTTCCTGCGTCAGCACATCAACGGCATGGAGTACCGATTCTTTTATAACGAGATTCACAGCCACCGGTGCGCTAGGTTCCGATTCTTCCGTGGTGGCATATTTTTCAGCCAACTCCTGCACAATCTGCTCGATGTTGGTTGAGCCCGTCGTGACTTCGACGGTTGCTTCCAGTTGTTCGATGGAAACGGTTCCGAGATTTGAACGCTGCGTCAACAATCGCCACAGGCTCAGCTCAGTATCAACGCGGCCAACTTGTGCGAGCAATTTACCATTGGCATCTTTAATCTCAACGCCCGTTAGTCGCAGAGGCCGAAACCAACCGAAGGAAACGCTCTCGAGATCCAGCCTTAACGGATCGATTGCTTCGGATTGCTGCACAATGCCGAGCACAATGGTCTTAGACTGCAGCAACAGCGGGGCACACAGAACAAGCACTATAAATCCAAGCGCTGTTCCTATGAGATATTTTTTCCACTTACCACCGCGCGATCGAGACGCATTGGTGGCAACAGTTGAGTCAGACTGTTCGGCTTTCGCCTTATCCGGTCGAACACGACGCATCGCCATCCTCCGTGACGCTTTACCTTTTTCTATAGAGACGCGGTCGGATTGTAGTAAAGAATGGAAGTTCAAGCCTAGATCGAAAGTGAAGCCAAACCCCACTTTAGGGCTCAGATTTGAAAAGAATCATGTGGGGTTACTGTCCGATGAATTGACGTTAAGCCGATAAGAGCTGTGTGAACAGCCAAGAAGAGGCGATAAACATGTGCACATAACACCACTCACTTTCGCTTTTTACCACTGCTGTTAATCTGGTTGACTAAGATAAGCTAGATAAAGCGGTCGATTGAGATCTGGGTTGCCCGAGCCATGCCCAGCGGACCGAGTCATTTCCTCAACTCATCACATGATTCCTTGGGACCTGCATTAGGCAGTCGCAAATTCTATGGCAGACACCATCAATATTACTCCGGTTTCGAGCCGCAAAGATCGTCGCGACTTCATGGCCCTGCTTTGGCAACTTTATCGCGATGATCCGAACTGGGTTCCACCACTGCGTGGAAACCAGGAAGAGTTGGTAGGTTTTAAGAAACATCCATTTCATGATGATGCAGAAGTGCGTTGTTTTGTCGCGCGCAAGAACGGGACTGTCTGCGGACGGATCGTCGCCATCGTCAATCATGCCCACAATCGACGCTACGAAGAGAAACGGGGCTTCTTTGGTTTCTTCGAGTCGATCGATGACCAAACGGTTGCTTCAGGTTTGTTTAAAGCAGCGGAAGATTGGCTTCGTGAAAAAGGGATGACCGATATTCGTGGTCCCGTTAACCCTTCCTTAAACTATGAAGTAGGGCTGCTTATCGAGGGGTTCGACTCGCCTCCCACATTCATGATGACCTACAATCCAGCCTACTACGAACGATTGATTCAAACCTGCGGCTACGAGAAAATCGAAGATCTCTTCGCCTTCGATGCTGATGTATCAATGCTTCCGACACTCGATCCGAAGTTACAGTTTGTGGTTGAAGAAGTGAAACGCCGCTTTCGAATCAACGTTCGCCCGATGAATCCAAAGAAGTTTGCAGAAGAAGTAAATCTCTTCCTGGAGGTTTATAATAAATCGCTGGTTGGTACTTGGGGCTTTGTGCCACTATCGCCAGGCGAAGTAAAACACATGTCGGTGAGCCTAAGGCACTTGTTGGTTCCCGAACTGACCACGATTGTCGAGGTCGACGGCAAACCGGTGGGGGCTGGATTGGGACTGCTCGACTTCAACCCCTTGATCAAGCAAATTAATGGCCGTCTCTTTCCATTCGGCTTTCTGAAATTATTGTTTGGCAAACGATCGCTGAAACGCATGCGTTTGATGAGCACCAATGTGTTACCCGAATGGCAGAAATGGGGCTTGGGTTTAGTTGCGTTAGAGAGAATGCAACCTGCTGCGTTGGAATTTGGAATCACCCATGGTGAGTTTTCATGGGTATTGGAAAGCAATCATCTCTCTCGCAAAACGTTGGAACGTGGAGGTGCTCGTCGAGCGAAAACTTATCGCATCTATGACAAGAAGCTAAGCAGCTAGTCAAAGCCGATTCGATCTAGGGCTTAGGTAAGCTTTAACGAACCTTGAGCTCTTCACCATAGAAAAAGTCAGGCCTACGGGGAACTTGCCGCGTATCTACCATAGCCAGCGGGGAT
>JBILTA010000411.1:0-5264 GCA_044371785.1 Pirellulaceae bacterium
AGGGTGCAGGAGAGCCGATGACATAAACGGGCATAGCGAATTGACGATACAATTTGATCGTAGAATCAAGGCCCTCGGCATCATCGCCACGTTCATCGGTCACAACGATCATCATCACATTTCGCTCGGGTTCTTTGCGCGAGCGAGTACTGCGTAGATGTTTGTACTGTTCGCCAGCCAAATAGAGTGCCGTGAATACTTTTTCGTTACCAGTCGTATCGACTTCAATCGAGTCAATAGCCTTTTGAATTTCTCCCAAATCCGACAGCGGTTTTGGTGTGATCAAGTTCACGTTGTCGCCGAAGGCAACCACACTGGTCAACAATCTGGGATCGTCTTCCTTACCCTTGAGGTTCTCATCGGTTTGCTGAACGATACCAAGCTCTTCATATATTTTGTTGAAACGTTCGCGAATTTCTTTCTTGCGTTCGTGCAAACTTCCCGATTGATCAAACAGCCATACGACCAAAGTGGGACGTTCTTCCATCATCTGCAAAATTTCATAGGTCACCCGATCAACGGCACCGTCAGTTCCTGTCGCTCCGACGCCCGTCAATCCTTTTGATGATTGGTTGCTTTGTACTAGCCCAACAACTTGTTGTACTTGGTACGAGGCATCTGTTAGCGCGAAATCTGCCGGTCGTTCAATCACGGGAGTTGGAACATCGCTTATTTCAGCCATCGTTGGTGCAAGAGCAGCGGCCATTCCAGAATTGCCGAGACTGTTAGCACCGATCTCTTCCGTTGGATCTTCTGAGAATGCAATTTCATCAACCAATCGAAACTCTTCCGGTTCTTCGACGCGGGGGACCGCCGAGAGCATCAACATCGGACTGTCTTTAACGGCATCAATAATCGGAAAGGCAGCCAAAGCAACCAGTAACGCAACATGCACGCCTAGGCTGATCAAGAATGCTTTGGTATCACGGTCAAGCCAGACAACCTCTTCTTCCTGGTCGTCATCGTCTTCGTCATCGGAATCGTCTTCCACAGCATCTTGCTCGTCAAACTCATCGTCCATTTCTTCGGCCGAGGAATTTACGCCCGAAGCGGTTTCCACAAGGTTCGGCCCGCTGGACGAAACCAATTCCGAATCCTCGCCGTCAACGTCGGCTTCCGACTCCGGTTTGTTGGGCCTTTTTAGCATCGTTACCAATGACCTCGCGGACGAATTACGTAAAACTTCCTGTTGCTACATCCGTTCATTGTCTCCCCAACTCGGGGATAAAGCAACTATTTTTCAGCGCATATGCCTATAGTCGATGTACCCATCGAAAAAGGAAATTTCCGGTCACTTCTTCGGGCGGGGGCTATTTCAGCCTGTCCAAAAGCCGTCCTGGGCTGCCCATCGCGTTGTAGCCGCCATCCACGTGCAAGATTTCACCCGTGATGCCATCACTTAGGGGGGATAGCAGAAACGCACCGGATCTCCCTACTTCTTGGTGGGTTACGTTGCGTGCAAGAGGCGCCATGTATTCATACAGCTTCAGCATTTCGTCAACGCCCGCAGCGCTGCCGGCCAAAGTGCGTAGCGGACCTGCACTGATGGCATTAACTCGAATGGATGATGGTCCAAGGTCGTAAGCTAAGTACCGCACCACTGCTTCTAGTGCAGCTTTGCAGATTCCCATCACGTTGTAACCAGGGACAATTTTCTCGCCACCGAAATACGTCATCGCACAGATTGATGCACCTGGGTTCAAGATTGGACGAGCAAATTTGCTTACCGCCAACAAACTGTAAGCGCTGATGTCCATCGCCAGTTTGAAGCCTTCGCGACTTGTTTCAATCGTGTCGTTATCCAAATCTTTGCGATCTGCGAATGCGACTGAGTGGAGCAAAAAGTCGATTTTGCCGAACTGTTCTTCCGTCGATTTCATGACGGACTGAATGTTCTCATCATTTTGAACATCCAAGGGAATAAGAAACTTGGCGTTATCAGGATAGTCTTCCGTAAGTTGGCTTACGCGTCGGCGGTTTCGTTGACGTTCGTCATCAACGCGATCGGGTAAATGCGTAAAACCGCAAACCCCACCCTGCTCCATGATTTCTTTAGCGATTGCCCATGCGATCGATCGATCATTGGCCACACCAATAATCAATCCTTTTTTGCCTTCGAAAGGTTTCATAAGAGCGGTTCCTCAAAAAGTCAGTATTCGAATAGCGAGGCGTACATTTACAAAGTCAACGCCCCAAGCCCACTTGGTTTAAGACATCAAACCGGCGAAGTATGAAGGGTATTGGAAAGCTGCAGCTAGGAAAAGGGGAGAACGATATCTCCCTTTTTCGAAAAAGGACGTGGGCAAATGTTCCCCGTCTCAGCTCTGGCCCAATTGACGGCTGCGTTCTGTTGCGGCCTTGACGGCTTCGATAAATGCGGCACGAATTCCGTGCTTTTCAAGTTCAGCAATAGCGGCGATGGTTGTACCGCTGGGGCTGGCAACGCGGTCTTTTAGTTCACCAGGATGTTCACCCGTTTTCAGAACCATGGTTGCAGCTCCCAGAAGAGTCTGAGCTGCCAGTTGAATTGCAACTTTGCGCGGAAGTCCGGCTGCAACACCTCCATCAGCCAAGGCATCGATAACCATAAATGCGTAAGCTGGACCAGAGCCTGACACTCCGGTGACAGCATGCAACATATCATCGTCAACGTGATGCACGGTTCCCACCGAACCCATTAAGTGCTCCACCCAGTTTCTATCATCGGCACTTGCTCCTGGTAGTGCCGCAAGTCCGCTCGCGCCTGCTTGAACCTGGCAGGGTGTATTGGGCATAACGCGTACTATGCGTTTGGTCCCTAAGCCTGACTCAAGTTTTGCTAAGGAAATACCTGCTACCACCGAAATGATCAAATGGGTCGGCGAAATCTGATTGGCCAATTCGCCTAAGATTTTAACCAACACCTGAGGCTTGACGGCTAACACAATCGAATCGCACGTGTCAAAAACATCTTTCAAGTGCACGGCAATTTTGGAAGCGGGAAACTTTTCTTTTAGCTTAGCTTGCGCCTCCAAAGAGGTATCAAAAAACACTAGCTTATTCTCATGGAGTAACCCCGAATGTATGGCACCCGTTGCGAGAGCCGAAGCCATTTGGCCTCCACCGATAAAGCCCAACGTTGGTGTGTGGGATGGTTTCATAGTTGGGCTCCTGGGAATGAAAATCGAGTCAATCAAGTTTAAGTTTAAGTTTGCGACCTTCAGTGTGCTCAGATTTAGAACAAGACCCACGCATTGTTTCAGGGGTCTGCTTCCAAGCGATCAGTTGTATTTTGTTTTATCCGGACCAACGACTGACGGCCAAGCGATGAAGAGTATGCAACGCGCCATAAGCCTCTTTTGATGAAATCTTTGATTTTCCATGGCGCCGATTCACGTAATGTATCGGCAATTCTTCAATGACAGCGCCCGTCTTGTGCAGTTTCCACAAAAGCTCTTGTAGCGAACCGTAACCATTGCATTGCAAATCGTCCCACTTCAAGAGCCTTAAGTGAGTCGAATTATAGGCTCGAAATGAGCTACTCCAATCGCCAACGTTTAATCCCAGCAATAGCCTAGCATAGGTGTTAATTGCACGGCTCATCCAGCGTCGCAGGCGTGAAAGTCCCGTAATTTTTCCACCTTCAACATACCGCGACCCAATGGCCACATCACATGGAGATTGGGGGCGGGTTGTGGCTGAAATCAACTTGGTGATCATCGCTGGATCATGACTGAAGTCAGCATCTAGGTTTACGATTCGGTCGTAGCCTTGATCGAGGCCGTACTTCAGTCCTGTGCGAATAGCACTTCCCAATCCTAACTTGCCTGTTCGCGTAATAACCATCAGTTTGGGATTGTATTGGCGTTCAGCCTCCGCCCATTTTCCTGTCCCATCTGGCGAGTTATCGTCGACGACCAAAACATCCGCTTGCGGCACATTCTTACAAATTGCTTCTACTAACGAAGGTAGGTTATCACGTTCATTGTAGGTGCAAACCATAACCATGCATCGAAGGCCAGCATTTGGTGCGTCACTACTGATCTCAGTTGTCTCGTTATTCACCGTCAACCTTACTTGATCACAAAATTCACCAAGCGACCTGGCACAATTACTTTCTTAACGATTTCCTTTCCAGTCACCATTTCGATAATCTTTTCGTTTTGCAACGCTGCTTGCTCAAGTCCTTGTGCATCCAGGTCCGCCGGAACACTAATCTTTCCACGAACTTTGCCATTGATTTGAACCGGAATCTCGATTTCGGCAAGCACAAGCATGGCAGGGTCAAATTTGGGCCATGGCTCATAGGCAAGCGTGTTTTTATTGCCCAATAGCTGCCAGAGTTCTTCGGCGATGTGGGGAGCCAAAGGTGACAACAACAACACGAATTGGTTCATCGCCTGCCGAGGTCGGTGCACTTCTTTGGTAAAGAAGTTCACGAACTCCATCATACGAGCAATTGCCGTGTTGAAGCTGAGTCCTTCAATATCCCGAGTCACCGCTTCAATGGTGCGATGCAGAATTCTATTTTGATCGGGGGTTAAAGGAGTGTCCCCAATTTGCTCGGCTAGCACAATTTCCTCCGAACGGAAATCGACAATCATGCGCCAAACACGATCGAGAAAATTACGGACGCCGCCTACACCTTGCATGCTCCAAGGTTTGGTAGCTTCCAATGGTCCCATGAACATTTCGTAAAGGCGGAGTGAATCGGCTCCATACTCTTTGACAATATCATCTGGGTTTACCACATTGCCACGAGCCTTTGACATTTTCTGGGCGCGGCTATCGACACGAATTCGAGGATCAGCCTTCAGCACGAATACATCGCCCGATTTCGTGACATCATCTTCGACCACTTTGACAATCGAGCATTTATCTTTCGTTGCGGGGTCCAGAAATGAACCATCTTCGCTTTCGATGGCTTCATTGTAGCTTACCCAATGTCCGCTACTAGCTTTCATCGCATGGTGTTCGACCTCACCCAAAATCATTCCTTGGTTGACCAGTTTTTGGAATGGTTCAACGGTGCTGACATAACCTCTGTCATACAAAACTTTGTGCCAAAAACGAGCATAAAGCAAATGGAGGACAGCGTGTTCTGCACCACCAACGTAGAGATCTACCGGCATCCAAGCTTTTTCTTTCGCTGGATCAATTAGGGCTTTGTCGTTACGAGGATCGATAAAGCGAAGATAGTACCAACATGAGCCAGCCCATTGAGGCATGGTATTCGTTTCACGTCGGTAACGCTTTCCATCGAGTTCAACATACAGCCACGATGC
>JBILTA010000412.1:0-5261 GCA_044371785.1 Pirellulaceae bacterium
GATCGAAAAGCTGAAAGGCTATTTTCAATCACAGGCTTCAGCCCTGCCCGCTCCAACGGTCATTGATTTGCGTTTTGCCAATCGAGATGCCTCAGTCCGCTGATAATTATCTCTTCAGGTCCGAGCCCGATTCTTGCGAAAGCATGACACGTGGCGAAACGCCGAGCTTTGAGGCAAGGTCGGTCGAAAGTTTTTCTAAGCGAGCTAAAGCAGGTTCTGCATCTTTGGACAAGATGTCTCGTTGGCTTGTCACTTCCTCACGCAATAGACTTAGCTCTCGGTCCTTATGTTGTTGGATTGCCGTGCGTACCTTCTCCAATTGCTCTTGCTCTTCCGCACGATAGACCATTTTCACAATCTGGGGTAGCCATGCGTCCAAATTGCTGGTCAATGTGATCGCATATTGGTCGTCGATACAAGTAATGTCCATTTCAACGTCGATACGTTGCAGTGGCTCCACATATTCACTAATCGACTTGACTGTGGTCGTTGCCTTCGCATCCCGCGATAGATCTTGCGCACAGAAGCTCAGGTTTTCTTGACGGATGACCCACTTGGCACGCCACTTGTCATCTTTATCGAAACGCCATTGAGACCAAATCCAGGGACTGCTCCCCTGCCACGCTAAGCTCACTGATGGAGCAAGCATCATCTCGCCCATCTTCGGACCCACCGCAGGACTTTCCAATGTGATCACATCGCTCGAAGTGGCAGTGATCTGTGGAAATGCAGACGGGCTAACTTCAGTTTGCAATTGGCTTTCCCATAACCGACGGAAATCAAACAGTAAAGTCTGCCCACCCGATTTGATTTCACCTCTCAACACCGTCGGCTTTAGCAATGCAAGTTCTCTGGTATTGGCACCAACTTGGGTTACCGTCTTTGGCTCGGGAAAACTTCTCAGGTTGAATCCACGCAAGAAGATTTCATGTGTACGATGATGGAGCGATAGGGCTCCCTTCATCGTCAATTCGTCAATCATTGTCTCCGTTTCCGGTGCAGTTGAAGCAAAGTGGAAGTCTGTTCCACTACTTGAAGTCAGTTGGGGCAATTGCATTCCACCCAACAAATTTCTACCCGTAGCAATATAGTCTAACCAAACGGACGTTTGCGCTAAACAATGTTCTTTTAACATGCGTTCTGATAAATCACGCAATATCACTTCATCCAAATGCAATTCTGTTTGAGCCCGTTGGATGTCGACTTGCTGCTCGTTGCCTAGCTCGGTTTCGATTTGGGCAACTTGTTCGGCAAAAGAGAATACTTGATGTTTGGCTTGGAGATAGTTTTGGCGAGCCGCGATCGCTTGTTGCATTGCTCTTTCCAATTCTTGGCGATCGCGAAGGCTGTTGGGCCGAAGTTGCTCGCTCTTCTCAATTTGTGCTAATACTGCTTGCAAGGAACCAGAAGCTTCATTCACGCTCTTCTTCGCCTGATTCCATATGTTACGGTACTTCACAATCACGCTATGTGTTGCCCGAAAATGCTCTTGTGAATCGATGGATGAATTATCGCTGATGTCTGTGCGATAAATAGAAGGAACAAGCTCGCCTGAGCGTTGAGTTTGTAATTGTGCAAACACCCCAAAATAATCGTGAGAACTCAAATCGGCTTCGATCTGCACATTGTCGAGAATGGCACGTCGAATTCTCAACGCACCATCGCTCCAGCTATCATTTTTCCAAGTCAACCAGCTTTGAGCAATTTTGAAATAGGCAGGACCACGTTCATGTCCCAACGTGATATCCGTAGCATGTATGGTGGCAGAACGTGGATACACCTTGACGGTCCCAATGCTTACAGGCGCATTGAGAGCACCGGACAAATGCTCTATCATCCAATGGCGCAGTATCGTCGGTGTTGCTAACGCAATACAAACTGCAACAGCACTCACCCACAGCAAACGCTTGGACAGATAGCCATTCAACATTATTCTTCTCGCTCCCGCTGCAAACACTGCAAATGATGAATCAAGAATCGCAACGACTCATCGCGAGTGTGCATCGATCGTGGTCGGGCAGAGTGCGGCACCACATTAACCGGGCTCGGAGGTAAAGACGACATTCGTTCTACTTGTTCAGAACTTCCTACCGCATTGACTGCGCCCGAAGAAACTCCCGAATCCGTTCTGGTTAGTTTGTCCATGCTGTTTTCTGGAAGGTTGTTAGTGTTGTCTGAAGTTGTAATTCGGACAGGTTCGCTTTGGGAACTGCCCGATTCTGGTTTGTGAGCCAATGGTGCCAAAAGATTTTTCGTGGCAATCGTGGGCTGGTTCTCTATCGGTGGCGTTGATGATTCTTGACTTTTCACCGCTTCATCTTTGAGCCGTATAATTTCAATGAGCGTATCGAGTACCCACTGTTGTTCTTCGATTTCCGGCGAGCTTGCAGGCGTTCGACCTTCACTGTTCTGTTGGTGTAACTCTAGTTGCTTTGCAGAAACGAGCTCGTTCAAGATCCGTTCGGCTTCTGCGATATCCGCTTCGGAATAAACAAGCGAAGTTGGAGTAGGTTGCGATGAAATCATGGGAGCTGTTGCTTCCATCGTAGTCGGCACAGCCGCAACGAAAGCTTCCCCGCCCAACTCGCTGGTCGGAGATCTCGGTGCTATCGCTGGGAGTGTCATCAAGTGGGCCGTCATTAAGGACTCAGCACCAGGTACAATAACTTCAGCTCGCTGTCGTAAAACGCTGTCAACAATAACTTCATCTATGGCTTCTTCAGGCGTATTACTCTCGATGGCCACAACATCCGTCTGCGGTGTGGATGTAATCGACGATGCGGCTTGAATCGCCAATGGGCTATTAACATCCAGTTGCCGCCGCCGCTGAAAGTAAATCGTGGTTGTCAAATAAGTGGGATAAAAGCTTCCTAATGCAAGCAATAAACTCCCCATCACTTGTGAGTTCTGAAAGCCAATCGAACGGAAAATAGAGGAGGAAAAGATCGATTCCCAAATCCCCTGTAGTTTCGAATGGCCCAATATCCAATTCCCCAACATCTGCTCGATGCCCGAGAGTTGTGGAGAAATCAAGGAAACCACACATGCAACCGTGAGGCACAATATGAGGGAGACCGGTGAGAGCAAAGTGATTAGCAGCAGAGCGGCAAAGATCAGGTTGAGCTTTGGCAGCAACCCAAGTGTTAAACCAAGGGATATGGCCAGTCCACGCTGCCACGGTTCGCGAAATTCAAGAAACAACGACCGTTGCACTGATTTTTTGCGCACCATGATCACTGTTCCGTGGGACTGAATACGTGTTGCTCGTAATCTATTCCATCGAACCGATCCCATCACAAAATTGAATCCAATAGATTAGGATCTATGATTCCAAAAGGAATATCCCTCCTTTCTTTACTAGATTGCGTATTTTGTTGGAGACTGCGACAATGGAGGGGCGTTGATCTCGATACCTAGTAATGTCAGCATAGATAGCATGGGTGAGATAGCCCAAGGATAACCGAGTGAAGTGGGCAGAGGATAAGAGCCCATACATGCCGACCTCGCGAAAATGGTCCCAGCCAAGATGGAGCGCTGAATGCCGATCGAACGACATTTCTTAAATTGGGATAAACCCCTTCTTTGGTCCACATTGGACTGGTTGGCAGAGAACTACTGCCAGAATCAAAAATGGGATTTAAGCCAGACCATCATTGTTCTCCCCAGTTCATTGGCCGGGCGTCGGTTGTTGGAATATTTGGCCATTCGCGCCGATGAGGAACGTTGGCACCTACTTCCGCCTCAAATTTGTACGATGGGCTCGTTGCCCGAGCAACTTTATCGTGCGCGTCGTCCCCTAGCAGGTGATATGGTCCAAACCATGGTCTGGACGGAGGTGCTACTTCACGCCCCCGCCACTCACCTCGAAGCTTGGCTCTTTCAGGTTCCCGACAAATCTCGCATTGATGAGTGGTTGGAATTGGCCAAAAATCTATCGAGTATGCACCGCGAACTCGCTAGCGACGATCTCGATTTTTCCACCGTTGCCATACTGCTCCAACAGCAACAACTTGCCCCTGAAGTCGAGCAAAAACGTTGGGAAGCGCTCTCGCATTTACAAAAAGATTATTGGAATCGGCTCGATAAACTAGAGCTTTGGGATGCTCAAACGGCTCGGCGGATCGCGCTACAGAAAAAAGAATTGCACTGTACCAAGGAGATTATCTCCCTCGGTAATGTCGATTTAAATTTGATTCAAAAGCGATTGTTGCAAGAGGTAGATACAAAGGTAATCGCTTTGATCGGAGCTCCCGAAAAATGGAAAGCCGGGTTTGACGCCATAGGTTGCTTGGTTGCCGAAGCTTGGCAAGGTGTGGAGATTCCCATCAACGATACACAAATCTGTGTCGCTGGTAATCCGGCGGACCAATCATTGGCCGTGATGGAAACACTAGAGCGTCTATTGGATCGCTTTGAAAACAAAGAAGTGACCATAGGAGTGCCTGATGCTGGTCTAATCCCATTTATGCGGTTTCAATTCGAACAAGCGAATCGACCGGTGCGTTACGGACCGGGTAGCTCTGTCGCAGAATCGCCTCCTTTCAAGTTGCTTGCCGCTCTAACTACATTTCTGCAGGCGGACAATTACACGAATTGGGCTAGCTTGTTGCGGCAGCCTGCCGTGGAGCATTACTTGCGAACCACGCTGAAGTTACCGACCGATTGGTTGATTCATGTTGATCGGTATTATCACGAAACGTTGATACGGGATGTCCCCTCTGCCAAATCGCCGTCACCAGATGAAAGAACTGAGCCGTCACGAAAGTTAGCGATCCAGGTTGCCGAGTGTTTGAACAAGTTACTGTTGCCATTGCGCGGTGCAAGCCGTCCTGTCTGGCAATGGGTGCCAGATGTGGTCACCTTTTTTCAAAACCTACTTGCGACCTACAAAGTTGCTCCCGAAGATCCCGCTGCCCATCTTTGGAAAGATGGCTGTGCGATACTCAATGATCTTATCTGCAGTGCCAATACGATTCCTCATGAAGTTCAGCTGCCTCTCTCGTGCGCAGAGTGGCTACGCTGGTTACTGAGGCAAGCAAGCTCCAATCAAATCGCTGAGCCTCAATCGGCAGATGCCATCGAGATGTTGGGCTGGTTGGAACTCTTGATGGATGATGCGCCCGCTTTGGTTATCACAGGCATGTCGCTCAGTGTTGTTCCCGACGCCGTACATGGCGATGCTTTCTTGCCTAACCAACTTCGCTCTTCACTAGGATTGATGGATAACGAACGAAGATGGGCACGCGATGCGTATTCAATGA
>JBILTA010000413.1:0-5259 GCA_044371785.1 Pirellulaceae bacterium
CCCGCGTTAAAATTGCTGACCCGAGCTTTCTTGACTCGGCGGACTACAACAAGTCCAACAACGAAAATGAATTTGACCTCATTATCTTTGATCGTATCAGCCCCAAAGCGATGCCCTTTAGCAACACACTGTTTCTCGGTTCGGTTCCACCATTAGAAACATGGGGCTTCGGCGAAACACAAAGCCCAGTCATGATCGTAGACACGCAAAAAGATCATCCACTGATGCAATACTTGGAAATGAACGCCGTTCGAATTTTCGAAGGACATGCGCTAAAATTTCCAGCGGGTGGAACTCGCTTGCTAGAAGCAGACATTGGCCCCATCATGGCCTCGGCCCCGCGCGGCCCATTCCTAGATCTCGTCTGCAGCTTCGGACTGATGCGCAAAGAAAATGATGCATTAGCCACCAATACCGATTGGCCGATTCGACGAAGTTTTCCCATCTTCTTGCTCAACACCATTGAAACACTGGGCAACACCGATGCCGAATCAACGGCTCGATCGATCCTGCCTGGACAAAGCATCGCCTTGAAAGTGGGCCAGCGGTTTGATGAAGTTCAGGTCATCGATCCTGATGGAAGCTCTTCTACTGCCGCACGCGGCTCAATGTCTCAAATCGTTTTTTCACAGACCGACACAAAAGGCATTCATGAAGTGATGTCCAAAGACTCCCAAGAAGTTCTTGAGCGTTTTTCGGTCAACCTTTTTAGCCCTCGCGAAACTCAAGTTACTCCTCGCGCAGAAATTGGCTTTGGCGGAGAAAAGGTCGTGGCCACTCCAGCTCAAGCACCTTCCAGAAGCGAGTTCTGGCGCTGGTTAACCGCTCTCGCATTGGGGCTTTTGACTCTTGAATGGGTTGTCTACTTGCGCCGAATCTTTTTGTAGTCCACCAACGAGTACTCAGTTGCTGGCAAAGGTTCATTGACAATTGAGAGCTTATGTCTAGAATCCCCCACATGCATGACTCCATGCCGGTCGGTCAAAGCTGGTTTGATAGTTAAAAGGGAGAAGACGAATGTCGGAACATGTACAAGAATTCACTGACGGAACATTCAGTGCGGACGTTCTTCAGTCCAGCCACCCTGTATTGGTCGATTTCTGGGCCCCTTGGTGTGGCCCTTGCCGTCAAATCGCTCCCCTTATCGAACAACTCGGCCAAGAATACGCTGGCAAGGTAACGATCGGCAAAGTCAACATCGACGACAACCCGCAAGCTGCCCAAATGTACGGCATTCACAGCATTCCCACTCTGTTGCTGTTTAAGAATGGCGAAGTAGCGGAGCGAATTGTGGGCGTTCCTCCTAAGACAAAGTTGACCTCGATCTTGGATTCGTCACTGTAATCGGGTGCTCTGAATCGATGGGATTTCCATCTTTTGGACTGGCGACGATCAAGTTATTCGGATGTCTCAATTGGTTTGCAAGTCGGTGAGCTTTACCCCAATGTTAAATTGGGGTATTCACCAACCCTTGGTGATTTGTGAACTGAATTGAGAAAATAAGAGATAACTTTGTACCAAATGCTTCCCCTATGGTGGGAGAATTTGGTATTTTTTCGGTATGACTCATTTACGGTTGGTCGCGGAAGAGCAATGGTCGCTCTCCCGCTAACTGTGGAGGATGGCAGATGGGCTCCCGAAATAACGTCATTTCAACGTCGACACGAAAGAGAGCAGTCCCTGCTTCTTTGAATGTTCGTCGTTACATTACCATTTCCATCCCCAAAGATGCGTGCGCAAAGTGGCTTGCTGATTTCCAGAGTGCCTTACGGCATATTGCCCAATTCTCGAACTCAATCCCTGGTGTTCCTCCTCTAGGCTTCGCGGGCCACAAGACGCGAGTGATGAGAATTGATGTGCTCGAAAGCCGCGAGCTTTTCGCAGTGCTGTCTGGCTTGGTGTTTGAAGACACAAACGGCGATCATCGTTTCGACCCAAGTGTAGATACCCCTGCCGCCCATCAACTCGTATTTCTAGATCAGAATGGCAACAGCCTCATCGACACCGGCGAACCAACCCTGATCTCCGATGAATCGGGAATCGCGGAGTTTCAGTTGGATTTCGGTACCTGGGGTACGATACTTCCTGCGCCTCGTGTCCAAGACTCCTATTTTTCTACCGCAACTGGAAAAGGCGTTGCTGTTTCCGGTTACGTTCCTTTGAGCGTTGCAGCCTTTGATACTGTTTTTCGCGGCGAGGATTCATTCGATCCTTCAGCTCGATTATCGGGTGGGCTCAGTGAATGGCTCATCGTTCCGTCCACCGCGGAGGGTGAAGAAGATCTAGAAGGTAATGGACTGACCGTCAACGCATCGCCGCTCAATGAAAATGAAACGACGACAACCGAAGTAGGTGAAATTCTACTTTACGGACAAGCTCCGCCTGAAGGTTGGACATGGCTTGTCTCCGATAGTCGATTCGAAGTTGTGGGTAACAAGATTTTTGTGAAAGCAGACAATCCTGTTGACTATGAACAAGAATCAGAGATTGTTTTCGTCGTCGAAGGCTTCGATAACTCGGTTCCTAGCCCAAGTTCATCAAGCACACAGAAAGCTACCGTTACCCTTACGGTTCTTGATCAAAACGATATCCCAACTGGAATCTACTTGAGTGGAGACTCCGTACTTGAGCGTTTGGCAGGTGCCACTGTTGGTCCAGTCCAAGTCGTCGATCAAGACTCTGGTGAAGCTTTTGCTTATACGGTATCGGATCGTCGATTCGAAATCGTTGGTGGCATGCTCAAACTACGCTCCGACGTGGCTCTTTTACACGCATCGGAACCTTTCGTTGATTTGGTGATCTCCGCTAGAAGCTTATTCGACCCAACTCATTATGTTGAGGCAGCCGCGAGGATCGATGTCCTCGCTAATCCTACTCCGTGGACCAACGGCATAAGCCCCTTGGATGTAAACGATGATGGAGTGATCAGTGCTACCGACGCGTTGATCATTATCAACATTTTGAATTCGTCCGGTGGCAGTTTGGCACTTCCGTCCATTGCGACCTCACGTGGAGCTCGAAGCACTCCCGACTATGTTGACGTGAATGGCGATGGTAATGTTGGCGCCTTGGATGCACTCATCGTGATCAACCGTATTCGCCGCGATAATTCTATGGGTACTGCGGGTGGCGAGGGTAACGGCGGCAGTTCTACAGGATCGGGTGAATAACCCACCGACTCCGCTTTGCTGTCAGCAATGCTGTCGCCCCGTACCGCACTCCGCATCGATATGCAAAGTTCCTCTGGAAAGCATTATTTGCCGATACAAAACTGACTGAAGATTCGATCGAGCAAATCATCGGTATATACTTCCCCAGCGATCCAACCTAATTCTTCCATCGCCAAACGAATTTCTGCCGCGACAAGTTCTTCGCGCACGTAACCTTCCTTGGTCATTTGTATCGCACCGGCCAAGGCATCCGCACACCGTTGCAAACTATCCTTGCAACGCTGCGCTGTACTGGGCAACATCCCCAGTCCTTCGTCGCCCGTTAGTCTTTCGATACGTTCTGCGACTTTATCTTTCAATTCATTGATGCCGGTTTTCGCCATAGCGGATACGAAACAACAAGCCACTTCAGCCCCTCGCGCGAATTGGCTGTGGAGCCCCTCTCGCCAATCTTCGACCAGTTCGGCCTCCACCACATCGACCTTATTGATGACGATCAGCTTACGAGACCAATCCACTGAGGCCGTAGAGGATCTCAAGAGAGCAAGTTCGCTATCTACATCATCTGTTCCGTCGATCACATGAATTACCACAGCTGCTTCTTCCACTTGACGTCGCGTTCGAGCTTGCGACTCGACATCGATCTCTGAGTGAAGCGAGTCATCTAGTCCGGCGGTATCGACCAGCTCCATGTCCATCGTCGCCGATTGCAGAGCAGCTGCGACGTAATCGCGAGTGGTGCCCCGTTGCGAACTTACGATAGCCGTCTCTTGCTGGATCAAGGCATTAAAGATGGAACTTTTGCCCGCATTGGGCCTGCCTACCAAAACGATCTTGGGAGTCCCCTGACTTACATTGCGCGAATCGATTTGCTTTTGAAGCGTTTCGATTTGGCTCAACGATAAACGGAGCAGGGACTCAAGCTCGGCGGCCGAGATAAACTCAATATCTTCATCCACGAAATCAAGTCCAGCTTCTAAATGGGCCAGAGCATTAATCAGATCGGCGCGGATTCTGGCAATCGGTTTTGCAAGCCCACCTGCGAGTTGATCCAGCGCTCGATGTAATTCAAATTCTCCTCGCGCATTGATGACACCAAGGACAGCTTCTGCTTGGGACAAATCCATACGGCCTGCCAGAAACGCTCGTAGCGTAAATTCACCTGGTTGAGCGATCCTGGCTCCACGCGAACAACACTCCACCAAGAGTCGCTCAAGCAATGGGAGACTTCCGAGCAAATGAAACTCCACCGCTGTTTGTCCGGTGTAACTTCGGGCGGTTCGCCACCAATAGGTATCAGCCTCAACCCACCCCAGCCTCTCGCCTAGGTATAGCTCGCTTGCTTGATATTCAATTGCGGCTGCGGGCGCGTTTCTCAACGAGGAAGAGTCGCTCGAATCAGGACGAATCGGTCTAGATATGGACTCGGCAATTTCGACAGCCAAAGGTCCGGATAAACGCACGATACCTCGAAGCCCAGCCCCATTGCCTGAAGCGATGGCACAAATCGTATCATCCGTGTTCCAGTTTAACATGTTCGCTCAATACCCAATTCATCGCTTGGCTGACCAAAACTCGCCGCCGGAAGGCACATTCTAACCCGCTTTGAGGCGCAAAAACCGCTCAAAATTGGGGGAAATCGGGTCCCAGTTCGGTTATTTTAGTTTAGCCGAGTTTTTTTCGCTGGGACTGAAAGATTCAGCAAGTCATTGAGTTTACATGCTAGAACGAGCTTAGCCACTCATCTTGTCCACTTTCTTTTCGAGTCATTCATGAGCACTTCTAACCCAGAAACTCGCGCTAGCTTGCTGCTAAAGCTGCGTGACTCGACGGACATCGATGCTTGGGAAGACTTTACTCAAATTTATACGCCAGTCATCCACCGAGCGGCCCGGAAAATGGGTTTGCAAATGGCTGACGCAGACAATGTGGTTCAAGAGGTTCTACTTGCAGTGTCCAAATCGATCGATCAATGGCTCGATCGAGAAGGCAAAGTTGGATTCCGCGCTTGGTTGTTTTGTATCGCCCGCAACAAAGCGATCGATTTGCTGACCCGCAAAGCGACACGCCCTTTTGCAAAATATGACGA
>JBILTA010000414.1:0-5255 GCA_044371785.1 Pirellulaceae bacterium
TGGTGACACCGACCACACCGCGCGAACGGGCGGTGCGCATCGCTGAACGCAGCAGCGGCTTTATCTACTTCGTCTCGGTGACCGGTATTACGGGCGAGCGACAAGAGTTGCCTCCAGGTCTGCTTGATCAAGTCAGTTGGTTACGACAACGAACGACCCTGCCGATTTGCATCGGCTTCGGCATCAGTCAACCAGAGCATGTACAGAAACTCGCTCCCGTTGCGGATGGTGTGATTGTCGGCTCCGCCATTGTGCGTCGTATTGCCGAAGCGGAAGCGGCCGGTGATGAAGCCATCTTGAAGAGTGTGGATGAACTCGTGAAGAGCCTCATGGCTGCGTTGTAGCACGATCCGTCCCGGTCGTGCGGGCGTCGGGTACAAACATGATATGCGCCTGCGAGCGACGACCGAGAATTGAGCAGATAGCTTCAGGGCGGTAGGAGGCAGAGCCTGTGAATGAGGGGAAAGGGATGTGTTATGTCGGGAGATACAAGCTGGACTGAGCGATTTCGCATTAGCGTGGCTGCCATCGCTTGGTTCGTGTTGATTGGGGTATTTCTGATTTCAATTCCGGTCTTGCTCGCCGTATCGGGTTGGACAATCGCCGGTGTCTTTGCACTGAGTTGCTTTATCGCGCTACCGATTTTTGCGGTGCGTCGCTATTGGCAGCGCGACCGGCCAGGTTATTCAGGCTTTACGCTTTATCTACGGACTGCACTCGGCTTGGGAATGTTGTTGGCGTTTCTTGTTGCATTGCCCGTATATGCCTGCGCAGTTCTAGTGAACGTTAGGCCGCTCACGGTTCCGAAAGTGGTGCTGGTCAATGGGGATAAAACGCTCGTCTTGCAAGGGATGATTCATATCGGTTCAGAAGGTTTCTATAAATCGATCGCCTATGATGTCGAACGCGCCATCGCAGATGGATATCACGTTCGATACGAAGGGTTTAAACCTTCGCCCGGTGAAGGGGATGAGTTTTTATCTGCCTACATGGGAGGCGGAAAAATGAATGATCAATACAAGTCCATCGCTGGTATATGCGGCTTGACGTTTCAAGTGGATTACTTTGGGCTATTGGAAGATCATTCCAAAAAGAGTCCTGAGCAAGTGATCGAAACTGATGTCGATTCATTGCAGCTCAAGCGAGAGTATGAACGCCTACTAGCCGTTGATCCGCAATTCGCAGCTTCAGAGGATATGGCATTGCATCCTAAAGCGGCGAACGAAAATGCGACCGAGAGCATTGCATCGATGATGAAATGGCTACATGGCTTTTCGGCCGGTCAGCAGAGTGTTGTCGCCATTTTGGCCCGCGGTTTTTTGAATTATCACTTCAGCAATCATGAGCGTGGCTCTGAAAAAGAGAAGCTTATTCTCCACTATCGCAATCGCTTTGCCGCAGGGGAAGTTCTAGCCGACAAAAGCGACAAAATCTATGTCCTCTATGGCGCAGCACATCTGCCTGGCTTGATTGAGTTGATTCGAAAAGATGATCCAAAATGGAAGGTGGCTGCGATCAGTTGGCAACGCACTATGCTCACTGCTGATGAAGCAACGGGAAGTTTACCTGGATTGAATGTTGAAGAATAAGTGATGCTTGTTGGAGCGTTTATCTATAGCGGAACCGCAGCAAAGGTTCGGATGTTAAATGACATCGCGGTACACATTTCAGTGAATCAACCGCTGCGGCAGCATCCAAGTCAGGTCCGAAACCGAGTTCAACCAATTTCGCGCCCCCGCGCACTTGATGATAGAAGGCAACGATGCGGTCTGTCAGTGACGAGCCAAGTGCAGTGTTCGAGATCACCGACTTCCAGAGAGTGCGCGCGATTGTCGCCGAATCAGAGAAGATATAGCTCGAACCATCTTCATGCGTGGCGATTAGTTTGTCATGAAGTGCGTCGAGCATTGCACCCGCAGTTAGGACATCTTCACCTGCCACCAGTCCGTCGGTACCAGCGCAAATAAAGGTAACCGCTGCTCGGGTCTGTTTGTGATCGGGTGCAGTGTTGAATGAAGCTGTATTGAGAAACTCAATCGCATGTTGTGCGATGGCAGTGCGATTGACCAGTGCGCCCAGTGCGATCTGAGAAACCTGAGCCTTTTGGGCAACGTCGACGGCGATGGTTCCATTGGTTGTGGAAAACAGCAAGCAGCGATCGACAAGTTGGGTTGTTTGGTATTCACGCGGTGAGTTGCCTAAATCAAAGCCCTCAATCTTTGTGCCACCTCTCTCTCCACATAACAATAAACTGGAATCATCACTGCGTTGCGCAAGCGCTTCGGCCACAGTTGTGCACGTTTGAACCCAACGTGCTCCCGTTGCGATCGCTGCAATGGCCGACGTAGTGAATCTCAGCGTGTCGATCACCACAGCTAGACCGTTTTCCAATGAAAAGTGCTGGGCATTGGAAGGGAGTAAAGCAACGTCAATTCTTAAGGGGGGTTTGTTGTCCATTATTGCTATTGGTATGGGTGGATGGAGGGCAAATATCCGGAAATCGGGCCCAAATCAAACGGATTAAGGGAACCAAAACAAGATTTCAGCGTAGCCTAATCACATCAACTTAACTGATGCAACGGCGGAAACGAAGGTGTTAAGGGCAACTAAAATGCACTGAACTTTCACGCGGGGATGGACTTGGCACTTTGGCACGCGTTACTCTGTGACGGAACTTGATGACCAGATGGTTCGTGGTATTTTCCGGCCGAAAACACTTTTCTTCTAATCGTGACGAGAAGGTACGAGCAAAAAATATGACTTGGAAAAAAATCGTCGTTGCCGCTGTGCTGGTGAGCTTTGTGGGTTGCAAAAAGGAAGAAGAGAAACGCATAACAGAAATGCCACGCATGGCTCCACGACCGATGACGGTTCAAGCAGGGATACCGCAGTCGGGTCGGTATGATTCGCGACGTTTCTCCCGCACAGAAGATTTGAATCTTCGCGATCAACTAGAAGCCTTGCCTGATATTGAAGTAAAGACCGACGACAATGGGCAGATCATCTACGTTGACTTTCGCAAAGCGGGAGGTGGTGGGAATGAGCAGATTACATGGTTATATGGCTTACCTTTTGTTGAAACGCTGATTCTGGCTGGCCAGCAAGTGGATAATGCCATGCTCAGCGTAGTAGCAGGTCATCCGAATCTAAAGGTGCTAAATGTCGCTCAACAGTCTTCCGTGGATAACGATGCGTTGCCACTGTTGTTGTCGCTCAAGAAGTTAGAGGATCTGAGCTTAGAAGGATCGAAGTTCACAGACGATAACTTAGAAGAGCTTGCCAAGATCAGCACACTTCGGAAATTGCGTTTGCGTGGTACAGGGGTCACTGCGGCGGGAATCAAAAAGTTGACGGATTTGGCAGAGCTAGAAGTTCTTGATTTGCGGGACTGTTCCGAGATCGGAAATACAGGATTGGAAGCGATCGGTGGTTTTGCGAAGTTAAAGAGCTTATTGGTCAATGGTGAGAATGTTACCGATGAAGGCGTTGTCTTCTTGAAGCGGCTGACCGAATTGCAATTATTGGTGTTGCCGAGGAGTCAGGTCACGGATGCGGGTATTGCGTCGTTGAGCGAGTTAAGGAAACTGAAGGAATTAGATCTCTTTCAAGCTCCAATTTCGGATGTTGGTTTAGCTACATTTGCTGAAGCGAAAGATTTGGTGAAGCTGAAGATACGTGGTACGAAGGTTACCTCGGAAGGCTTGCGAGTGATCGAGAAGTATGAAAAGCTCACGGAGCTTGATCTCAGCGAAACAGCGGTAGACGATACCGCAATCGAGTTCATTTCTCATCGAACATCCTTGGTTGATGTCAATTTTCTGCGGACGCAAATAACATCCCAAGGTGTCAAAAAGCTGGCAACTATGAAGCTGAAACGCTTGAATTTGGACGATGTCAAAGGAGTGGACGACACCTGTTTACCAGCTGTGGCATCCATGGAGTCGTTGGAATTTTTGCATTTGGGCAAGACGGCTGTCTCGGACGAAGGTGTTTCGGTTTTGGCTCAATTGAAGGGGCTAAAAACCTTGATTTTGGAGAATACGCCCGTTTCCCCAGCAAAAATTGAGGAATTGAAGGCCGCTCTTCCTAGTACAGAAATCAAATACTCGGTCGGGGGTGCTGCGGCAGGTTAGTCATCGGGTCATTCTCTCGCTAGAATAGTCTCCCCGGTCTGGGCCGCCAGCGTCTCTCATGCTGACGGTACTTCAGCACACTTTTGGAAGTGCTGGAAGGCCGGAGTTAAGAGGCGAGTGTTGAAAGGATGACGGACCATGACTAACGGACAAGCTGGCTATCGTATAGATGATGCGCTCAGCCATTTTGGTTTGTCGTCGTTTCGCCCTGGTCAGCGCGAAGTGATCGAGCAGGTGGTCGCAGGTGAAGATTGCTTGTGCGTTATGCCCACTGGGGGTGGCAAGAGTCTCTGTTATCAGTTGCCCAGTGTTGTGCGACCAGGCTTGACGATCGTCGTTTCACCTTTGATCGCATTGATGAAAGACCAAGTGGATGGGTTGAATCAACGCGGCATTCCAGCCACATTGATCAACTCTTCATTATCACATTCCGAGCAGCAATATCGTTTGCAGGATGTAGCGGCGGGCAAGTATCGATTGTTGTATGTCGCGCCGGAGCGTTTGCGGAACCAACGCTTCATAGAATCGATTCGCGCTACACCGATTCAGTTGTTGGCCATCGATGAGGCCCATTGTATCAGTCAATGGGGACATGACTTTCGTCCAGATTACCAGCGACTTGGCAAGTTTCGGCAATGGTTAGGCGACATTCAAACGATCGCACTAACGGCAACAGCTACGCAGCGCGTTCGTGAAGATATCGTGCAAACGCTTGGTTTGCGAAATCCAAAAGAATTTATCAATGGTTTTGCGCGAACCAATTTGCATTTCGGTGTTGTGCATTGCCAAAGTGAACGCGATAAGCAGCAAGAGCTGAAACAGTTTTTGGAAAGCCGGCCAGGCTCAGGCATCATTTATGCCGCGACACGAAAACGTTGCGAAGAGTTGGTGGAGTATTGCACCAAGGAGCTCAAGCTTTCCATCGGTGGTTACCACGCAGGCTTACTCCCTGAGCAACGCCGCGCTATTCAAGATCGGTTTATGGATGGACAGCTAGAGATTATTGTGGCCACGAACGCATTCGGTATGGGAATCGACAAGCCCGATTTGCGATTCGTGGTTCATTACAATATGCCTGGCACTCTTGAAGCCTATTATCAGGAAGCGGGGCGTGCAGGACGT
>JBILTA010000415.1:0-5254 GCA_044371785.1 Pirellulaceae bacterium
GCGACCTTGGCTTACTTTCGTTGGCATCCTATTCTGGCATTGCTCGCTTGCTCTCTTTTGGTTGCTAGCCTCACACCAACAGGTTCCGTCGTCACGTCCAGTTTGCGTGATAAAGCTTGGCGTCTGCAGGTTGACTCTGGGCAATCATTGCGCGTGCTGCATAGTTCGCGCATACCCACACCAGGGAAATATCAGGTCCTAGCGATTGATCCCTATCAGGCCTTTACCACGAAAACAGCCGAGCAAGCAATCGCAATCGAGGTGGTCGCGTTTGAGCCACTAGCCATAAATGGCGATTGGTCGGCAAAGTTCGAGCACAATGAAGAAGTTTCGCTTCCCAATAGTGCCGCTGAATCCGCCAGTCTGTGGTTAGTCGAGGAATCACAATGGAAGTCAACACTGCAAACCTCTAAGAGCAGTGCGATTGAACGTATTAGTAAAGGCTTGGGTAGCACCTGCGAGAAAATTGGGATCATGATCCTGCTCGCTTCGATCATCGGCTCTTGCTTGATCGCATCAGGAGCTGCTCAGCGTATTGTCGATTGGTTAAGTGAATTGCTCGGTCGCAGTCGTGTCACCCTGGCTTTAGTGTTGTCTGGTTTCATTCTTGGAATACCGGTCTTTTTTGATACCGTCTTCTTGTTGTTGCTCCCAGTTGCGATCTCCTATGCTCGATCGACCGGAAAAAACTATTTGCTGGTGATCATGTCGGTTGTTGTAGGGGCAACGATGGCGCACTCGCTTGTTCCACCAACACCTGGTCCATTGCAAGTAGCCAATGCGTTGCAGGTCGATATCGCCACGGCAATGTTCATGGGAACAATCGTCGGCTGTGCGACGTCCACTATCGGTTGGATTTGTTCGCGTTGGCTTGACCACATTTGGCCCATCGTACCTTCCGAGTTACCTGTCATGAAAACGGACGAGGCACCACAAGCTGCATCGTCTTCAATGCCGCTGTGGCTTGCACTATCGCCGATTGTTTTGCCTATGGGTTTGTTGGCGGGGCATGCAATCGTGAGGGCATTTGTCGATTCAAATACCGTAAGCCCGCTGTTATTGGCTGCGATGGATTGGTTGGGACAGAAAGAAGTTGCCTTGGCGCTAGCTACGGGCTTGGCCATATACGGTGTGATACGCCAGGGATCGGTTGCCACGGATGTTTCAAAAGTCATTCAAGATGGTTTGACTGTGGGTGGTACGGTCTTGTTAGTTACTTCAGCCGGAGGTGCCTTTGGTGACACGATAAGGCAGACAGATGTTGCTGGCATCTTGTCCGATAATAGCATCGTTCCACAGTCGGGCTTCGGCCTTTTGATTACCGCCTTTGTGATTACCGCCTTAGTGCGTGTGTTGCAAGGTTCCGCCACGGTCGCCATGTTTACGGCGATTGGCTTGGTGCAACCTTGGGTCAATCCGGAAACCCTCGGTTATCATCCTGTCTATCTCGCTTTAGCGATCGGCTGTGGCTCGAAGATGTGTCCTTGGATGAACGATAGCGGTTTCTGGCTCGTGGCCCGCATGGCTGGATTCACTCCCGTACAAACTTTACGCAGCTTCAGTCTAGTGTTGTCCGTGATGGGACTGGCCGGCCTCATGATCGTGCTCTGCCTGGCAACACTCATGCCGCTGACTAGATGACTCAGCTTTGCTCGTTCTGTGTTCAGTGGGTTAAGGCTTGTTAGCGATTAAGGCTCGCTTCAAGTGTCCACTGGCGGCTGCCAATCGTTTGCGAGCCAACTCCGCATCCACACCACAACGCAACATCACAATGGCAGTTTTCGTTTCACCCTGCGCCCGTTGTAACGCATCGCTGGCTTGTGTATCCGTGACTCCGCAAATCAGCTTTACCAATCGGCAAGCTCTGGCTCGCAATTTGCTATTGGTGGCGCGCAAATCGACCATCATGTTGCCGTACGTTTTGCCCAGCTGAATCATCGCCCCAGTGGTCAGCATATTGAGGACCATCTTGGTTGCGGTTCCTGACTTCAGACGTGTGGACCCAGAAAGTACTTCTGGACCAACAATCACTTCGATCGCAATATCCGCTTCGCGTCCCACTTCTGAATCGCCGTTACAGGCGAAGCCAATCGTGGCGCAGCCCAACGCACGCGCATATCTCAATCCACCGATGACATAGGGCGTTCGTCCACTGGTCGCGATACCCATCACCACATCGTGTTCAGCCAGTTTCAGCTCGCGTAAATCGTTGGCGCCAGCTTCAGAGTTGTCTTCGGCTCCTTCGATGGCTGTGGTGAGAGCCTGATAACCACCGGCGATCAAGCCACGTACCATTTCTGGCGAAGTACTGAACGTTGGGGGACATTCACTTGCGTCCAGAACGCCAAGGCGTCCACTTGTACCGGCGCCCATATAAATAAGTCGTCCCCCTCGCCGGAAGCGTTCTGCAATACAATCCACCGCCGCCGCAATCGAATTTTTGACATCTCCTACCGCTGCCGAAATTTTCGCATCTTCGCGATTCATCAACTCCACAATTTCGAGCGAGCTCATTTCGTCGAGATTGGCGCTCTCCGAGTGGATCGCTTCTGTGGTTAATTTCTCTAAGTTCATGTTTATCGCTCGATAGTGGAGGCTGTTATCGTAGGATCAATTGCGAGCCTTGAGGGGCATAGTCTACACTGTCGTCCAAGTTTAGACGCTCGCTGCAGTTTACACTGCGTCGTCAAGCGAGAAAATGCAGTTCCATCAACACCATATGATCGCGTGAGTTTGAACCTATGCCATCCGTCGGAATATCGATTATTGATATTGCGATCATTGTGGTCTATCTCTTGCTCACAATCGGCGTCGGAATGTGGGTTGCCCGAAAGTCCACGTCACTGAGCGATTACTTGGTGGGTGGCCGAAGTTTACCGTGGTACGCTTTGCTTGGCTCGATCATTGCTACCGAAACCAGCGCTGTTACGTTTCTCAGTGTCCCTGGATTCACCTTCAGTCCGCAAGGTAACATGCAGTTTCTGCAACTGGTTCTGGGATTTATCGTCGGACGCACGATCGCCGCCTATTGGCTTCTCCCCAGTTTTTTTGCCGGCAGCCGCTTCTCCGCCTATGAAGTACTGAAGACTCGCTTCGGTGGCTCAACGCAAAAGATTGCATCCGTGTTGTTTCTCACCACCCGTACTATCGCCGACGGTCTGCGGCTTTATCTGACCGCTATCGTGTTGTCCGAGCTGTTGCAATGTTCGATGACTTTGGCGCTATTTGTGATGACCATCATCACTTTGATCTACTCCGTGTCTGGTGGTATCAAGTCGATCGTGTGGAACGACTGCTTGCAACTAGTAATCTACTTAGGGGGCGCGCTATTCGCTCTCTGGTTGATTGCCCAAAGTTGTGATGGCACGTGGAATAGCTGGATGACCGTGGCTTGGGATCAAGGAAAGTTTCGTTGGCTCGATACCACTCCATCGCTAACATCAGATAACTTATGGTTAGGAATTCTCGGAGGTGCCTTCTTAAGTCTGGCCACACATGGAACAGACCAAATGATGGTACAACGTTACTTGAGCGCCAAGTCGCTTGGACACGCCCGGGCAGCTCTTTTGTTGTGTGGTCCAGCCGTCTTTTTACAGTTTCTACTGTTCTTGATGGTAGGTATGGGGCTTTGGGCTTTCTATCAAGTTCATCCACCAGAGGTGCCTCTAGCAAAGGACAAAGCCTTCGCTTATTTCATCATTCATGAAATGCCGGTTGGGGCTCGCGGCTTGACACTCGCAGCTGTTTTGAGTGTGGCGATGTCGACTCTGTCGAGTTCCGTCGGCAGCAGCGCTTCAACATTCATCACCGACCTGTGGCCATCCGGTAAATCAAAGTCCCTTGAAGATCATTCAGACTCCAGTTCGGATTCGAGTCATCTCGCTTGGCTCAGTAAATGGGCAACTCTTGTATTTGGCCTGTTGCAATTGCTGGTCGCCTTATTGGTAGCTTGGATTCCTCAGTTTCAAGTTCAATCGATCATCGATCAAGTCTTGACTTTGTCGGGATTTGCCTCGGGCATTGTTTTGGGAGTTTTTCTTTTGACAATCACGCAACGAAAGATCTCCCCTATTGCACTCGCCATCGCTATGGTAGCTGCAGTAACGGTTACCAGTTGCTGTATCTTTGCTCCCGAAGGAGCGGCTTGGAAAATGCGAGGAACGACCTCGGCTGTGATATCGGCAGTCACTACCGCTGCAGTCGCCTTACTTATACAACTTATTGTCGAGCGTGTGAAAGCTACGCCAGGCCCAACAACATCATCAACAACTTAAGGCTATATGAATACTGAGCAAGCACAGCCCGTAAAAACGACCGAAGATAAATGGGTCAAAATGGAAAGCAAAGCTCAAACGGTGAGTTTGATGATCTTGGCCGCTGCCACTGTCGGCTTGACTCTTTATTGGTTGCGGCCAGTGTTGTTACCTTTTGTGTTGGCTCTTTTCTTTACCGTTGGTTTGACTCCTATCTTTGATTGGTTTCAGAACCGCTTGCGTGTTTCGCGTCTCACCGCTGTTGCCATTACGTTTATATGCGGCCTCGTCATGACCGTATTTCTATGGCTTGTTGTCTGGATATCGATCGCTTCGCTCTTGGAAGATTCCGCTACCTATCACCAACGATTCAGTCAAATAGCAGCCAATTTTACCAAATGGATGCCCGACGAACGCACCGATGAAAACTTGGATCCGAAACCCGCAGCCAAAGAAAATTCAGCCGACAATCATATCGACGAAGATGCGGTTCCCTTTCCTCCGCTAGAAAAAATAGACGTCTCCACACCCAATCCTGATGAGCTTTTACGCCGTCAACAAGCGGAAAAAGAACGCTCTGAGAAGATGGCTCAGTTTACCAGCCAATACATTAACTATGCGATTTCCCAACTCTATGCCGGTTTATCCGAGCTATTGGGGATGACCGTTATGGTGAGCATTTTCATGTTCTTCTTGCTGCTCGGTAACACCTCACAGAATGTGCATCAGCTACCCACATGGCGCGAAATCGAAATGAAGATTCGCAGCTATATCGTTACCAAGACGGTGATCTCTATTTTCACGGGCCTCGCCTTCGGAGTTGTACTTTGGTTTTATGGTATTCCACTCTCCGTTGTCTTTGCACTTCTGGCTTTTCTCTTAAACTTTATCCCCAATGTCGGACCTCTTATCGCTTGCGCCTTACCCGCACCTTTAATCCTGCTGGACCCTAACCTCTCAATCCCCGGTATGGTCATGGTGATGGTTCTCGCTAGCGTTGT
>JBILTA010000041.1:0-16202 GCA_044371785.1 Pirellulaceae bacterium
AGTAAGGCAGTAAGGCAGTAAGGCAGTAAGGCAGTAAGGCAGTAAGGCAGTAAGGCAGTAAGGCAGTAAGGCAGTAAGGCAGTGAGGCAGTAAGGCAGTTTAAAAGATGGAGTAAGTTATGGTTTATCGTTCGTTTGAGGAGTTGGAAGTTTGGAAGCGATCGTGTTTATTGGCCGTCGGAGTGTATGACTGCATGAAGAGTTGTAGTGATTGCGGGCTTAAGGATCAGATGCAGAGGGCTGCGGTATCGATCGCATCGAACATCGCAGAGGGATGTGAGCGAGGTGGCAAAGACTTCTCCCGATTCTTACGAATTGCCCAAGGTTCTTCGGCCGAACTAAGAACGCAGCTTTACATTGCCAAAAAAATAGGACGGTTCGACGATGAAAAACTCAGCAGACTCATCGCCGAAACAAAGGAAATTGCCAAAATGCTAACAGGCCTGCGCAAATCTATCCGCCATCGAACCGAATCACCAAAGAACTGAAAACTGCCTCACTGCCTCACTGAAAACTGAATCACCGAATCACTGAATCACCGAATCACTGAATCACTGAATCACTGAAAACTGAATCACTGAAAACTGAATCACTGAAAACTGAATCACTGAATCACTGAATCACTGAATCACTGAAAACTGAATCACTCCTCCCCAATTAGCTTTTCTCGCGCAAGCCTTAGTTCCTCCCGCATCGCAGCGTTGACTTTGGGGTAATGTAAGTTGAGGCTCCCCAGGGCTTCGATGATCGCAGCGGCGATGACAATGCGTGTGTACCATTTATTGTCGGCGGGGACGACGTACCAAGGGCATTCGGGGGTCGATGTGTTGCGGATCATCTCTTGGTACGCATCCATGTACTTGTCCCAATAACCACGTTCCTTTACATCCGCTGCCGAGAACTTCCAGTTCTTTTCTGGATGATCTAAACGCTCCATGAAGCGTTTCTTCTGCTCTTCGCGGGATACATTCAAAAAGAACTTGCGAATAATCACTCCGTTTCGAGTTAGATACTTTTCGAAGTTACGAATGTCTTCGAACCGTTCGTCCCAGATGTTTTTGTGGATGAGACTTGGTGGAAGTTTTTGATTCTCTAAGATTTCCTTATGCACTCGTACGACTAAGGTCTCTTCGTAATAGCTGCGATTGAATATGCCGATGCGCCCTCGTTCGGGCATGCACTTGATACAACGCCATAAGTAGTCATGGTCAAGGTCTTCACTGGTGGGAGCTTTAAAGGAATAGACCTGACAGCCCTGTGGATTGACGCCCGACATGACATGTTTGATGGCTCCATCTTTACCGGCCGCATCCATCGCTTGAAAAATCAAGAGTACGGACCAGCGATCCTGGGCATAAAGCATGTCCTGAAGTTCAGCCATAGCTTCAGTGCCAATCGTTAAGGCTTCTTTGGCCCGTGGCTTATCGGCAGAAGTAAATTTTGATGTATCCGCCGGATCGTAGTCCTTGAGCCGAAACTTTTTGCGGCCATCCACCAGGTAAGGTTTCGCAATATCGTGGCTAATTGATAGGACTTTACTCAGTTTCATCGAAGCGGCTTCCAAGAGGTATCTTCAACGCGGCATATTCATCAAAGCTTCGCGCAAGTTTACTTCAGAATTTCGCCAATTCCCACGGAAATCCGGCCTGTTTTGCAGCACAACCCGATACCGCTGCCCAACATTCCGCCTAAGCTAGCCCGAAATCTTCCAATAGCTCCCTACTCGCCAAGTTGCTACACTTAGGGCGGTAAATCGTGAGTGGCTCCCCATTTATCAATCTTCGAATTGAAACGGCGTCTGCTTTTCTGGGGTAAGAGAAGTGGACATTTGGGAAGTTTTTACATAGTGCTGGAAGTTTATGCGAATCCGCTTCAGTCTGGGCGTTCTGTTTTGTCTGGTAATCCTGTGGATGAGTTTCGAAGCCGAACTCGGCGCCCAAGATAGTGATGGTTCATCGGCCAAGAGCCAACTCACTAACCCTTTGGATCCGTATGCCTTTTCCGCTGATACGATCGCGGGCGAGACTTGGGAATTGAAGGCTGAACCACAAAAGGAAGGCCGCTGGACGGTTGTCTGTTTTTTGGGGACGGAATGTCCTATGGTCCGGCAATATGCGGCTCGCCTCCAAGCCATGGCCGATCAGTTTGCCGCGAAGAATGTTGAGTTCGTCGCTCTCTTTAGCAACCAACAGGATTCGGTCGACGAGATCAAAAAGTTTGCTCAAGAGCATGGCGTCCGGTTCGCCATGATCAAAGACTTCGATAACCGTATTGCCGATCAATTCAAAGCGGAACGTACGCCCCAGGTTTACGTGCTCAACCAGGATTTGCGGATCGTATATGAAGGCCGCATCGACGATCAGTTTGCACCTGGTGTTGCGCGTGAGAAACCGACTCAACATGATTTGAAGGATGTACTGGCTTCTGTTGTCGAAGGCAAAGAGATCAATGTCGTGCTAACTCAAGCTACAGGTTGTCGCATTGGACGCATACGGGCCAAAGTCGCTGAAGCTAAAGTGACATATTGCCGAGATGTCGTTCCCGTTTTGCAACGCAATTGCGTCGAATGTCATCGTAGCGGTGAGATCGGACCTTTTGAACTCACCGAATATGATGAAGTCATCGGCTGGGCAGACACGATGGTGGAAGTTGTAGACGATGGACGGATGCCACCTTGGCACGCCGATCCAAATCATGGTGCATTTGCCAACGCGCGGACGATGTCCTCAGAAGATAAACAAGTTCTGCGCGATTGGGCGGAAGCAGGTATGCCGTATGGCGATGAAAAAGATCTGCCGAAAGAAAACAACGTCGCGCAGTTATGGGACTTTAAACTTGTGCCCGATGTCACTGTAAAGATGGCTAAGACGGCATACAAGGTTCCTGCGGAAGGTACGATCGAATACCAGTATTTTGTGGTCGATCCAGGTTTCACGGAAGATAAGTGGGTTGCAGCAGCCAACGTGACGCCAGGTAATCGTTCGGTCGTTCATCACGCGATTGTTTTCGTCCGACCACCCGATGGGTCTAGCTTTTCTGGTAATGGCTGGCTAACCGCGTATGTACCTGGTCAAAAGCCAATGATGCCTCCCGAAGGACACGCTCGCCGTGTTCCCGCAGGTTCCAAACTTGTGTTTCAAATGCACTACACTACCAATGGTGTCCCTCAAGAAGATTTAAGCGAAGTATCCTTATGTTTTCTCGCGGAAGAGAAAGTGACCCATGAAGTCTTCACGATGGCTGCTTTGAATCAGGATTTCGAGATCCCACCTGGGGAAGCCAATCATGCCGTGTTGGCTGATCTACGGCGTAAACCTGAAGGTGGCGTATTATTGGCTGTGTCGCCCCATATGCATTTACGTGGCAAGAGCTTCGAACTGCTCTCATTGGAAGATCGTGAAAGTCAAAAAGGGGAAACTCTGCTCAATGTTCCTCGTTATGACTTCAATTGGCAACACACGTATGTGTTTGCCGAACCGCAACCGCTGTCAAGGTTGAAAGACGTTTGTTGTCGGGTAACGTTCGATAACTCAACGGCAAACCCGTTTAATCCTGATCCTTCGCAATGGGTAACTTGGGGAGATCAAACCTGGGAAGAAATGGCCGTTGCATTCTTTGAGGTGGCCGTTCCGCGATTTCCTGGTGAAGGCAGCTCGGCGGATACTGCCCAGAAGTCAAATATTGCAGCCGTCGACAATGCTTCTCAATCAGAAATCGCGGCTAAGCGACAGGAATTCGTTGACGATTTCTTCGTAAAGTTAGATGCCAATGGAAACGGGATTGTGGAGTTGCTGGAAGCACCACTTTCGGTTCGAAGGTTTGGGTTCGCTCGATTCGATCAAGATCGCGACAATAAAATCACGCGAACCGAAGTGGAACAGAGCGCAGAGCAAGCGATTCGTTAAGACGGTCACGGAACGATACAGCCAGGGAATACGAGTCACTTATGCGTTATTGGTTTGATAAGCTAACGGCATGGCTAGTGCATCATACTTGGTTTATGGCTATCACGGTAATAGTCATAACACTGATTGCTGCTCAAGGTTATCGAAATCCAGCTTCCGTTCGACAATTCTTTATTCGCAATGCTCCGGCCGAAAATCAGGCGGGAGATAGTCGTCGTGATCAGGCAGTCCGCAACAATCGTTCAGCAGCTCCCAATGTAGAAGCGGTGGATTTGACACGAGGTGATGCCATCCTCGTCATCGATTCTAAGAAGTTCTTTACACGCGAAGGTGCTAAAGCTCTTCAGGGAATTGTAGATCGATTGGAAGAAACAGATTACGTCTCCAATGTTCTATGGATGGACAAGGTTCCGATCCTTAATATCTTCGGACTACCTGAGCCACTTTTTCCACGGGGTGAAGCCTCGCCGCAGCGATATGCGGCTGTACGTGATAAGGCGTTGCATAATCCCTTGGTAAAGGGCCAGCTTCTCTCAGATAACGGTGAAACCACCATCTTGGTCATTCGCTTTGATTGGCTCTTTGTGCGAAGTGATCAGGAGTGTACTGACAAAATCAAAGAAGTTGCGCAGAGTGTAGTTGAAAAATACCCAGAGTTGGATTTCAAGTTTCAGGTGACTGGGGCAGTACCCATGTACGTGGCTGCGATTCGTTCGCAGCAGGCTAATGTCGTCAAGTATCAGCTTATCGGATATGGGATGATCGCCCTCATGGCGTTGATTCTGTTTAGAGGATTCTCCGCAGTTTTGGTTTGTGCGCTTGCACCAGCTCTCGGAGTATTCTGGACTCTCGGCGTAATTCGTTATTTGAACCTAGAGCGTAACCCTTTTAACGATGTGGTTTTACCCGTCATGTTGGCCTTGGTCGGTTTAACCGATGGTGTGCATTTGATGGTTCAAATTCGAAAGTTGCGTTCTGAAGGAATGAGTGGCCGAAAAGCTGCTATTGAGGGAATTCGCGAAGTTGGCTTCGCTTGTTTTCTCACCTCCCTAACAACAGCGATAGGTTTCGGTTCGCTCTATTTGGCTCACCATGAGGTGGTGCGTGAGTTTGGTTACTGCTGCGTGATCGGTGTGATCCTCACATTTATAGCCGTAATCTTGGCTATTCCGCTCGCCTGTATGACACCGCTTGGTAATCGTATTCACATCGGACAAGATAAGAGCCTAATCGATAAGCATCTAAGCCGTATCAGTCTTCTGATCGATTGGGTTCTAAGTCGTCCCAAATCGATTGCGTTTACTAGTGTTGTCCTGACAGCTGTTTGTTTGGTTTTCGCCCTTCAACTCAAGCCTGATGAACGCAACGTAGATAAGTTGCCAGGGGGCAGTGAGGCTGCTCTTGGTATGACCTATATGGATAGAGCGTTTGGGGGGCTTGAATTCGGAGCGATCGAGATTCAGTGGAATGATCAGATAGAAAGTGACGCTGTTGAAGTAATGCAAGTCATTACCGAGGTAGATACCTTGCTAAAGAACGAACCTTTGATTGGACATCCGTTAGGATTGAAAAACTTAGTCGATGCTTTGCCAGGCGAAGGCTTAGCAACCGATCGCTTTTCGATGATTGAACTGTTACCACCACCTTTGAAACGAGCCTTTTATCGGCCCGAAGATAACTTTGCGCGAGTTACCTTTCGCATCCAAGACTTGGGCATTGCCAAATACTCGGAGGTCTTCGGACGCATTGAAGCTGGCTTCAAAAGTATACAACAAGCTCATCCGAACTTTAGTTTAGAGCTCACTGGATCAGCCGCTTGGCGTTGGCGAAATTTATTCCAAGTGGTGATGGACTTGGCATCAAGTCTTGGCAGTGCGGCGTTTATCATATTTTTGGTGCTGACGATCGCGTATCGATCTATATGGATGGGCTTGGCTTCTATCGTTCCTAACGCGTTCCCTTTAGCCTTAACAGGTACTCTGTTGTACTGGACAGGGCAGTCGCTCGAAATCGTAACGGTCTGTTCGTTCACGATTTGTCTCGGCATAGCCGTCGACGACACAATTCACTTCTTGACGCGATTCGAACAAGAGCGAACAGTGGGAGGGACAGTGGCGTCTGCCCTAAGGCGATCTTTCGTCGGTGTTGGCTCAGCCTTGATTATGACGACTATCATTCTCATCGCAGGTTTTTCGACCGTGCTGATGAGCGACTCGCGCGACCATCGGATCTTTGCCGTGATGGGAGTGCTGACGATTTCAACCGCGCTGCTTGGTGATTTGATCTTCCTGCCAGCAATTCTGTGGTTTACCTACGGACGAAAGGAACGGCAGAAAAACTAAACTCCTCACACTACTTCAAGCTTCCCATCAACAACATCCCATCGATTTCGCTTTCCGCTAATCGCAGTTCACGTGTTGCATCCAGGTATTGCAAGTTGGTTTCGAAATAGGTTCGCTGGGCAGTAAGCAGAACCACGAAGCCCACCTCACCCGATGAATACGCTTGGCGGTTTAAATCAAGCGATTCTTTGGCTGCTGGCAGAATGATATCGCGATATCGCTGATATTGATTCTTGGCATTGGCATAGCGTTCGAATACAGGTGCCAAGCGATTCTGTAGATCGAGTTCCAGTTTTTCTAGTGAACGCTGCGCGGCTTGCAATTCAAAATAGGCTTCGCGAATTCGCCCTTGGTTCTTATTCCATAACGGTACTGGCAAAGACACAGCCACACCGCCGTCGGATGCCCCACCGATTCCCTCGTCCCGGTAGTTTACCAAACCATTGATTGATACGTTGGGACGTGGCTCAAATCGTTCACGAGCCAAAGTGCGTTGAGCCGTTTCGATACCCGCTACAGCTACCGCAATTTCAGGGCTGGTGGAACGTAGCTGAACCAGTACATTGTCGAATCCGATATCAACCGGGGCCTGATCAAATTCGCCTACTACTAATTCGGGTTGCTGTGCAGCCAAGCCGGTCAAGCTGGCCATAATCTGCCATGAGGCAAAGAGTTTATTAGTCGCGTTTTGTAGGACGATCTGAGCGTTCTCTTCTTCGATCGTGGCTTGCAACAAGTCAGCCTTACCCACTTCTTTTGCTTCCAAGAGTTGGCGAGCAGCCTGTGTTGCTTGCTGAGCGATCTGGAGTAGTTGTTGTGCGATGGCGTAGCGTTGCTGCGCGATTAAAAGATCATAGTATGCGACTTTGACGTCGGTAGATACTTTGCGTTGTACAACCGCTAATTCTTGTCGAGCTTGAGTGATCTCAGCTGCAGCGATGGAGCGGTTGAGTTTCAGTTTTCCGGGGCGAATGATCTCCTGACCAACGGCAATACCTTCTTGTTCTGCCAAGCCGCGGCTTCCCAACTGTTGCCCCTCATAGCCAATGGTTGGGTTCGCTTGCAGGCCAACTTGGACCCAATTACCCTGTGCGGCTGAGACGCGAGCCATTTGTTGCGCGATTGCAGGGTGGTTCTGCATGGCTAGTTGTTCGAGGGCTGCTAACGTCCAGCCTTGTTCAGTCGCCGCGACGGCTGGAGGCGTTTCCCCTTGCGAGATCATGGTAGGTTCTGTGGCAGCGGCGACCGTTACCGTAGCTGGTTCTTGTGCGGATACGAGGCCACTGCTTAAGGCTATCGTGAACGCCAACAAAAGCTTACTTGAGCGGCTTGCGACGAGGCCTCCCAGCATTCCATGTTGCGATCGATTCAATCCGCAAAGTTTAACTGACCGGAATTTGATCAACATCCGAACCATCCTCCCTGACATACTTCCATCGCAGTAGGCAACGCTCCATCGTCTACGCGAACAACTATTACAATCGATCCAAGAAGCAGGTTCGTAACAGAAAAACTGTTATGTTCGGCCTGCTAAGTACTATGTGATTCTCGGCTATCCTAGGCACCTCTGGAGCATCCGTTACAACCGGACCTCATCGCACACTTCCCTGACCGAATCGTAAGGCTAAGGATGGTAATTCGGAGCATGGGTATCGGGTCCTTCCCCTGCCCCTTCGTCAGCGGGTTCAAACCAACGATAAATCGCCGGTAGCACCAAAAGGGTAAGGACTGTGGAGGTAATCAAGCCTCCGATAACGACCGTTGCCAATGGTCGCTGGACTTCGGCCCCTGCACTGCTCGAGATGGCCATCGGCACAAATCCCAAGGCACCGCAGGTCGCCGTCATAAGCACCGGACGAAGTCGATCGATGGCACCGTTTACGATTGCTTCTTTCTGATGCATACCATGATGCCGCAAATGTCGGATATGTTCGACGAGCACCACACCATTCATCACCGCGATTCCGAACAACGCAATGAAGCCTACGCCAGCCGAAATCGAAAGTGGCATTTCTCGCATCGCTAAAGCCACGATTCCACCCACAGCCGCGATAGGGACGTTCAAGTAGATCAACATCGTTAACTTTGCTGATTGAAATGTCATGAATAGCAATGCAAAGATAAGGAACAGAGCAATCGGAACCGCAATTGCAAGCCGTTGTGATGCAGCTTGTAGGTTCTCGAACTGGCCTCCCCAGGCCAGCGAATAGCCTGCAGGTAGTTTGACCTCGCGATCGACGGTCGCTTGGGCTTGTTCGACAAAGCTCGCCAAGTCGCGCCCGCGAACGTTACATTGAATGAGTAAGCGGCGGCGCACAGCATCACGACTGATTTCGGACGGCCCTTCTTCTACAACCAAATCGGCAAGTTGTGAGATGGGTATCTGGCGACCACGTGGATCATCGATTTTTAATTGACGAATCTTCTCTAAGTCATCGCGCCAATTGGCACCCAATCGAACTTGCATCGGAAAACGGCGTTGAGATTCAAATACCTCGCCTACGACCACGCCACCGATCACACTTACCGCATCCAAAACTGTGTTGGCATTGATGCCATATCGAGCGATAGCATCGCGACGAATGATGATTCTCAAATAGGGTAGTCCAGCCACTTGCTGGGCTTGAACGTCGGCTGCTCCTGGAACTTTATTGAGTGCACGCACGATACGGTCACCGTATACTTCAAGTGTCTTCAGATCATCACCGAATAGACTCAAACCGATGTCGGATCGAACACCGGCCACCAATTCTTGCACACGCAATTCAATCGGTTGCGTGAACGAGAACGCATTGCCTTGTACATTCTCTTCTAATGCTTTTTGCATTTCGATGATCAAATCTTCTTTGCTGATCGCTTCGGGCCACTCTGCAGGGGGCTTTAAGCGTACTAGTAGGTCGGTTTGATGAACTCCCATCGGATCGTTGGCGATCTCTGGACGGCCTGACTTCGAAATCACCGTAGTCACTTGCGGGAATTTCTTGAGCACCCGTTCCATTTGTTTGGTCATCTCAATGGAGGCTTCTAGTGACACGCTGGGAAGTCGCGTCGCTTGAATGGCCAAGTCACCCTCATCGAGTTTAGGTACAAACTCGCGACCAAGGCGATTAGCGATCACAATCGAACCAGCGAACATCACTACGGAAGCAATTGCCAATACCATCGGCCATTTCATCGCAGTTTCCAGCATCGGTTGATAGCCTCGCTTCAATGAGCGAACAATGATCGTATCTTCCGTGCGTAGATTGCGAACCAAGAAGAGCGAAGCCATCACAGGCATGACGGTAATCGACAGGATCAACGCGCTGGTCAACGCAGACATAAAGGTAAAAGCCATGGGGCGGAACATCTTACCTTCAACACCTTGCAAACTGAGAATCGGTAAGAATACGATGATCACGATCAAGCCGGCGAAGAGGATCGGCTTGCCCACTTCATAAGAGGACTCTTTAAACAAAGATATCGGAACGTTCTTGCCTGGGTGCTCTTTTTGATATCGACTCGCACGGCGAATCGCATTTTCAATCATCACCACCGCACCATCGACAATCACACCGAAGTCTACTGCTCCTAAGCTCATCAAGTTGGCGGAGACGCCAGCCACGTACATAGCAATGGCCGCACAACAAGCGGACAGTGGAATGGCTGCAGCGACAATCAAGCCTGCTCGCACATCGCCCAGCAAGATAAATAACATCAGGATTACTAGGAAAATGCCGAGGCCGATGTTCTCGGAAATTGTGTGGATCGTTTTCTCAACAAGTTCAGTACGGTCATAGAACGTATCGATCACAACGCCCTCCGGTAGGGTCTTTTCGATCGCGTGTATTTTTTCTTTGACTGCCTCGACCACTTCCCGTGAGTTACCTCCCATAAGCATCATCACCATTCCGGTGACCGCTTCGCGTTCACCATCGCGAGTTACTGCACCCTGTCGTAGCATCGGAGCAAAGGTGACTTCCGCCACATCTGAAATGCGAATTGGAGTGCCATCTCCCCGGTCTTCCAAGACAATGTTGCGTATGTCATCGAGCGATGAGATTAAACCTTCGCCACGAATTAGGCGTTGTTCTTCACCGTGAGCGATATATCCACCACCCGCATTGGCATTATTCTCTTGTAACGACTCAAACACGCGAGATAAACTGATCCCATAATTGAGCAGCTTGTTTGGGTTTAGTTGGACTTCATAGGTTTTTAATTCACCACCAAAAGTGTTGACTTCGATGACACCCGGCACACTACGCAATTGAAAAGCAAGTTGCCAATCGAGTATTGTTCTCAAATCCATCAAGCTATATTCGTGACCAGGTTCGGCTTTGACCTCAAACTGATAGATTTCGCTCATCCCTGTTGCTATCGGGCCCAACTGCGGATCGCCCATGCCAGCGGGAATGTTTTGTTTGGCTTGCAGCAATCGCTCATTGACCAAATTACGCGCCCAATAAATGTCCGTGCCATCTTCAAAGGCTACCGTGACTGCTGATAGGCCGATGCGGCTGATTGAGCGTATTTCCATCACTTTTGGCAAACCGCTCATCGCATTTTCAACGGGGAACGTAATGAACTGTTCCACTTCTACTGGGCCGAGCGAGGGCGACGTTGTCAAAATTTGTACTTGGACATTAGTGAGATCGGGAACTGCGTCTAGCGGCAATTTCATCGCCGAGAGCACGCCTCCGCCGATGAGGATTAAGCATACAAGCATGACCACGAAACGATTATTGAGCGACCATTCGATGATGCGATTGACCATGAGTTATACCGAATACAAAGTTGGCTTGAAGGATGATGCGTTCGAGACAGATTGGTTCACTCGCCTGCCAGAAGTTCTGAAAGCATGAGTGATTTAAGGGCAAAGCCTCCTTCGATCACGACTTGGTCTCCTTCTTTGATCCCTTCAAGTACTTCATACGCAGCATCGGATCGTCTTCCAATTTTTACATCGCGTCGCGCGAAGCTCTCAGGACCCGTACTCACAAAGACAAACGTTTCTCCTTGGAAGTCGAGAACCGCCATCGGTGGGACCTGAAGTACGGGTGAAGTAATCAGCGATGGTAATTCCACGTTAACAAACATACCTGGTTTTAGAAGCCCATCTTTATTGTCGGCTTTCGCCACCATCGAGATCGTACGACTCGATTCTTCTACAATTTCGCCTTGGAAAAAGATCTCCGCCTGGAATGTCTTGTCGGGCCAAGCTGCGTTGCGAAATTGTAGTTGTTTACCGTTTAGTTCTTTGAGCAACGGAAGATGTTCTTCATAGATGTCGGTTTCAACCCAGACACTCGATAGGTCAGCAATCGTCAAAACTCGACGGTCGGGCAAAGCACGTTCTAAAAGCACGACATCTTTTTCAATCACGGTGCCATCAAAGGGAGCTCGAATCGGGTAGAAGCTGAGCGCTTCTCCTTGTTTGCTCGGATCGAGATCGTCATGTTGTAGTTCCGTGAGTCCTAGTATATTGAAGTTGGCTTCTGCTACGGACACCTTGACTTGAGCTTCACGTAATGATTGCGAAGACATAAGCGCGGCTCGTTTGACATCTTGCTCAATTTGTTCGAGGGAAGCTTGTAAGATCGCTTGGTCGGCGTTGACAGATGCTTCAGCCGCCATGCGTTGCTTAGCGGGAACTGCATTGTTTTCTGTGAGACTGCTCAAGCGTTGCAGATCCATTTTGGAACGATACAAATTGACATAGGCTGTCATGAGCTTTTCACGAAATTCGCCCATCGTTCGTTCACGAAATTGTGTCTCTAGTTGCTCAATCGGAGGATTGGTACGTATTGCGGTTATGAACTCGTTCGTGTTGCGCGTAACTTCCTCGGTCCATTGCTGTTTCGATTCCGCGAACTGCAACATCATCTGGTCTTGATAAAGTGCCAATTTGGCTTGGCCAATCTCACGACTACGGATAATAATGAGTTCATCACCCTTTTTGACATGTTGTCCAAATTGAACTTTGACTTGATCAACAACGCCGTCGATTTGCGGAAAGATATGAGCAACCTGGTCGTCGTTGAGTGCGATTTTTCCAGTCAGGACGACCTTGGCTTGAAAAGGTGATCTGCTTGCAGCCACCAACTTTAATCCAGAAGCTTCTTGGCGATCTTTAGTAAATGTAAGGTCGGCGGTGGCGGATGCGTTTGAGGCTTCGTCTGTTCCGCTATGCTCGTTAGTCGCATGTTCGGCCTCAACCTGAGTCTGTCGATTGGCAAACCAATACATGCCCCCTGCCCCGAGTCCAAGGCCCCCGAGTGTATACAAAATGGGAAGCATGGCTTTGAGTGATTTATTTTTTTTGGACGCTGGAGCGGGAGTTGTAGACATGGACGCGTATCCGCAAGAAAGTATCAAGACAACAAACCGAGCACGCGGAGTTCAACCCGTAGGCGGCTCGAGAGATTCAATAACTGCAACAGAGAGATCTATGTTGATCAGCAGCGAAAAACAGAAAGGCGTTCAGGCAGCGATAGATCGCTGGCAAACGTCATCAAGAAAGAAGTAGGTAGATCTTGTCGGCGAAGATTCTGGCGATGCCAAATATCGACATGGTCAACTATTGCTTCGCCGAACGTTGTTGCTATCGTGAGTTTAACTTCGACGCATTCTACTTGAATTACAGGACGCAGGTCATTGACGGATTCATGCTCATCAGATGAAGAATGAGGGCAAGCGTCAGAATGTTTGGTTAGGAGTTCATCCGGCATGACCCAATGCCAATGCCAATCGATAAACGACGCTGTCGAAACATCGCCGGCTGAGTGACTCTCGATGAGATGGGACGCTAACTCCAGAGATGGAAGTCGCTCTGCCTTGAGGGTTCCGTGTGCATGGCACACCGGGATCGGGCCTTGCCAAGCCAGCAGAATCAAGAGCATCGCCCACGTTCTGGAGCGTAGCCATGGTTGAATCACGTTTGTGTTCGACGGCATGGTGGATTCCGGTGGGCAATAAGGGGGGGCGAAGCAAACTATCTATAAATCATATACTCCTTCGACCATTTGGAATCAAGCAATTGCGAAAAATTACCCAATTTTACGCAATCGGCAAAGTAAAGGTTGGTTCAATAAAATGGGCTGTTGGGTCGACTTCCCCCCCGGTCGATCTCCCATAAAAACTCTGTTAAAGTAGGTTTTGCTGAGGTATTTAAAGCCGCTTTTTAGGGAGATTAAGTTTTGGTTACCTACGCAATTGGCCTCGTTATCCTAGGGTTGGTTCTGCTCGTTGTGGGTGGGGAGGCGCTTCTGCGTGGTGCAGTTGGCATGGCCACCTTGCTCAAGTTGACCCCCGCTATTATTGGTCTAACTGTTGTTGCTGCCGGAACTTCAATTCCAGAGATGGCCGTTAGTGTATTGGCTGCCCTAGACAATAAAGCCGATATCTCCGTAGGTAATGTGGTTGGCTCCAACATATTCAACATCACGTTTATCATCGGCTTATGCGCGATTTTCATGCCGATACCGATCTTAGGGAACACGATTAAGCTCGAGTATCCAGTGTTGGCGATCGTGACCCTGCTGTGTTTGGTGGTTGCCCAAGATGGCGACATCAATCGGCTAGATGCTATTCTGCTCATCACCATCTATGTTGCCTTCACCGCTTATCTGGTGAGTTTGGTTCGACAACAAGTCAGTGCCTCTGAAGCAGCTGCCCTAACTGAAGAAGTTAAAGACATATCGGCCAATGAAAAGAAACCTGCGTGGTGGTCTGCAAGCCTACTCGTTTTTGTCGGTGTCATTTTATTGGCGGGTGGGGCCCAAGCAACTGTTACGGGGGCTGTCGAATTGGCTCGTTTGATGGGCTGGTCGGAACGCCTCATTGGTCTGACCATTATTTCAATCGGCACAAGTCTTCCCGAAGTGGTCGCCTCAGCGATTTCGCTTTATCGCGGACGCGCGGACGTAAGTGTCGGCAATGTTATCGGCTCGAACTTATTCAACATCTTGATGATCTTAGGTATTTCAGGCTTTATCACTCCACTTCCAGTTCAAGAAGCAATCTTCAATAGTGACTGCTACTGGATGCTGGGTGTGACCTTGCTTCTGTTCCCCATAATTTTTACTGGTCGAAGGATCTCGCAATTGGAGGGCATCATTCTACTTGTATGTTATGGGACATATCTCACATTGCTGATTGGCTCGGCTTAGGCTCACTTTCCCGCTGAATCCAGAATCGATGGTTCCCACTGTAGTGGAATCCCTTGTTGTGTAAGCACACGTTGGAAATCGGCGAGTGAATTTTGTTGAGCTCTCACTTGTGTGGGAACGATATTGCGGTCAATACAATATGCAGCAAGCCAACCTGCCGATTCGCCGATGTTCCATTCCACAGGGTGCAAGCGATAACATCCGTTGCTAATGTGTGTGGTGCCGATGGTCTTGCCACCTGCGATCAAGTTGGTGATCCGTTGCGGTATCAATGAACCCAATGGAATTTGAAACGGAAGGCTTTCCAAATCAAGATAGTTCGCGCCACCGACACGCGGATGTAAATCGAGCGCGTAATAACCCACACCCACACTATCTGCGAAGTCAGCAGCTCGCAGTGGGGCCGTTTTGTCGGCTGCTACAGCACGTCGCGACTCTCGTGTAAGGTGTTGCTCCAGGATGGTAAATTCGGATTTAATTCTCCGCGCTTCACGAATGTAGGGATATTTGGCGAGTCCATCTATGGTGCCAACCACATCTCCTCGCATCCGCAAGCCAGGCCAACCTTGGCCACCGTCGGGGCGTGGTGCCTCCGTTTGCATCCAGTACATGAACGATAAACTCAATTGCCGGCTTCCTTCCCAGTGCAATTGCCTCGCTGCCGAATCGGCCTGCGTTATTGCCCCGAGCATGTAATCGTTTTGCGGCCAATTGACAATCGAAATACCGCTTCCACGCGGAGTTGTAGTTAATAAAGTCGGATCGCTAATTCTACGATACATCCAGAGATTCAAGGCGTTTGTTTTGGGGACAGGTGTTTCTCCTGTTCCGGGTACAAACGACAATTCGCGAGGTGCCAAGGTTCTTGGATTGGAATACGTCAAGCTCAACAACTTACCTGGCCATGGTGGAGTTAGGGGAGGAACATGCTCACGCCAAAAATCATAATCCTTAGGACGTTCAATCACGTGGTTTTCGTTTGCCACGTGATCGATGGCAAAACACCAAGTAAAGCTCTGGATATTTCCAGGAGCCGCTTCACTGGGCGCATGAGGTTCCTGTGTGTCTTGGCGTGATTCCATGCCGATCGAGTATTCGGCTTGAACCAGTGGTAGCAGGTCTCCCTCTTCGCTCGCATCGACAAAGTAAGCGCCCGTTAAGGTGCAGGCTTCACCCAGCTGTGTCTTTATGGTGACCGATTCGATTCGATCACCTTGCATGGTTGCTTCAGTCGGTGCGCTGTTCAGTAGTATCACAAGTTGTCGCCGACTCACGGCAGCCGCCAACATTTCATCCAGAACGGCTAAGGCAACTCGTGGTTCATGACAGAGACGAGACACCGAGCCATTGCCAGGATTTAGGTCGGTCTTCTTCTGAGCAGCTTCGGTCAGTGGGAAGTTGCGCCGATAATAATCGCGAATCCGAGTTCGTAGCTCCGCATATCGATCGGTGCGTCCAGTGGTTTCTATCCAAGGATGTTCATCGGGTGGTACAGCTTGCTGTGTCAACTGTCCCCCGAGCCAATCGGTTGGCTCGGTCATGATGACTCGCTTACCAGCTCTCAACGCCGCAATTGCCGCAGCGCAACCTCCAAGCCCACCACCAATGATAACGAGATCTGCATGATATTCGCGCTGAACCGAAACGGTTGTGCTTGCCGAGGCATAGCGTCCGAACAATGCCGGATACCAAGCCGATGCTGCAGCTAGCCCCGAGAATTCGAGGAATGATCGTCGATGTAACATAGTATTACCAGAACTATCGAAGGTAAATGTTGGCGAGAGAGACCTTACCCGTTGCTTCAAT
>JBILTA010000417.1:0-5239 GCA_044371785.1 Pirellulaceae bacterium
CTTCGTACGCATGCTTCTTCCCAAAAATACTCAATCTTTCAAAATGCCGTAAGTCGTCTGCAAGCAGACATTCAGATGAGTTCGAGCCCGTCACTTATTTATTGAACGGTAAGTGCATCACATAGAGGCTAGGAGCGGAGAGCCGCTGGGCAGCGCGCTCTCGGGCAGGAGTCGTGGAAACGAGAGGCGAACACCAAGCAAGCAACAAAATCGATGAATGAGTGATAGACCATCCAGAGCCAAGCCATCGAGCTAGAAGCCTTACACCAAACCAGAGAAATCCAATCAGAGGCTTCTTATTGACACCAAAGTAAGTCGATGCTCATCCATTACAACGAACACCCGACCTAGAGACTCAAGACGCTACATCAGTAGAACTAATAGCGCCGAGATTTCGAACACATTTCTCCACAATGTTCTGCAGCGCCGGACGGCGGATTGCTCAAGAGCTACAGCCGCAAAGCGGCGTAACTCTAATCATCATTCCACCTTCTTCGATACGTTCCCTTCAGTTTTGAGCTTACTGCTGCGCGTAAAGCGAACATCGGTCTGCACCGCAGCCATCTGCGGCAAGAAATGTTCAACGTTCGATCTCAAATCTGTTTCAAGCTGTTCTCAATCCCTCAGCTTTTTCGTTGGCCAAATTACCTTTGTCAATGCAATCTAGTTTTTGCACAGGGCGCCCCCAAACAGATTGCAAATTTGCGCCGAATTGAGTCCAAGCTCATTGATTGCACGACATGGCCCACAGAGAAACTCGCGCCGCTAAATCAGTTTGACTAATAGCGCCGAGCTCTCGCACGCATTTTTCCAAAATGTCCTGCAGCGCTGAAGCGAGCAAACTCCCTCTCGCCACTACAAGGACTCCAGACCACTTAAAAATTCGGGAAAGGTGTTCGCAATGAAGTGGACATTACGATAACCGGGTTTTTGTCCAATATCGTATTCGTTTTCGTGATCCCAAAAATAGACCTCCCCCTCCTTTTCCCCCGCTATCCCGATGCAAACTAGATTTCCAAATGGATCACTTGCTATCGGAACCAACTCGACAGGAAGTCGATTCGCACCTTCCTTATACATAGAGAAGAATGTTTCAAAGTTGCTATACTCGCCGTCATAAATTGACAGGAACCAGTTAACAACAGACTCACCTAGTCCACCAGACGGCAAACGGAACTTAAACTTGGGATTAGCGGGCCGTCCTCCGTTATGCGAAAGAAGAAAACTAATGTACTCATTGGGCAATTTAATATCCAATTTAACCTCAACACGTCTTATTTCATCGATCGACAAATTGCGTTCGGATTCCGTGATCTCTATCATTAATCATACCCTCCTAACTTCGGGAAAAGTTCTCGCCATTTGGCGACTCCGCCACTGTGTCTAACTGCATTGTGAAGATCTTCAGGAATAAGCTCCAACCATCCCTTACCGGCTGCGGTAACATCCTCATGATGGTGCCAAACATAACCCTTGGGCGTACTCGCTAAATTCGCTGCTTTATTCGCCGCATCGAAATCCAATGCCCGTGACCCCGTATATGTTATCTGCACTCGTGTTTTTGCATAGGGCGTGAATACTGGAAATCCTTTCGCATTGAATGCAACTCCATTAGGATACTTGGCCTGCAAAACCTTCGGCAAGTCATCGAAGTAAGTTGTATTAGCGAATCGAGCGTTTACCGGCATCCTGCCATTAATGCTGCGGACACCCGCCATTCTCTTGATAAGTTCCCCCCATTGAGGCGCACTTCTCATTTGATGAAAAGCCAGTTTACCGAAATGAACCGCCGTGCCCGGCACTTTCTGGCCGGTGTAGTTCAACACGACTTCTTTTGCGATATCGGATGAGGCTTGAATTACTAGCCTTCGTGTTTCTGGCGCAAAATGCGTACCAGCCTCTTTCTGCGAACGGAATGGAGAATACCAAACTGCAATATCGCCTGCACTTAGAATTGGGTTTCGAACCGATTCATGGCGGCTGCCCACTTCATCAAGAATGTACTTGATATATGCAGCTTTCGAGTCATCTGAGGTACTGGCTAACCACCAGTTGTTGCCGTCTAAATAGAATGTGTCGTCGACTAAATTATAGTATTGGAAGAAGATATCGCGGTTCGCATCTTCTATCACGAATCCCTTTTTGAAGAACTCATTTAACCTGTGCTGATACGCAATACCATACTTTAGTGTTAGTGCCTTATAAACCTCTGGGTTGTTCGCGACAAACTCTCCCATGGCTTGATGCATTCCATCAATGTCCAATGGAATCTGAGTTAGATCGGCCTCGGCAGAGAAAATATACTTATGTAACTTTTCGAACTCTTCATATGCTCCACTTGATGAATCCGGATCTGGTGGTGGCGGCGGCTGATGACCTCGCCCTCTACCGGGCTCAATTTCTGGAATCGCGTCATTTTCCTCTTTACCTTCTTCACCCTCACTTGCCTGGTAAAAACTCGTGAAGCGATAACCCTCTAATGAACGAATGTGACTACTATTTCCACTAAATCGCTCTCCAAATTTGTAATTTGTTTCCTTCGGTGAATAACCCAGAAGAGTATCTATGCCTCCCTCCCAAATCGCAAAATGATCTGAACTCGCGACCCTGTACTCTTCAAATGATTGCCCTTCCGATATGACAAAGCTCAGATATGAATCACGGCTGGAGAGTTGCCAATCTTCGATTGCATCTAGCATGGCTGCATCATGCGCCGCTTGCGCACTGGCACGTGAGGTCGAATAAGCAGCTTGGGCATTGGCAGCGGAGATGGCTTTCACGGTCCATGGGGAAGTGCCTAAAGTCGTCGATCCGCTGAGGGTGTTGGCCCAGGAGGTGTCGCGAGCAGCGTAGTACTGCGCGTCGCGCGTCTTAATCGCGCTGCGGCGCGTGGCCCCTTCGACACCTGTGTCGCCGTTGGATGATTCTGAACCGTACTGCGCATCGAGCGATGCGACCGCTTGATCGTAGGTGCGTTCAGCCCCAGCAATAGAGGCCTCTTTGTCTTTTGTTGCTTGAGCCAACGTGGAATTGAGTTGGGTTAATGCGGCTTGCTCAGCACTCTTGCGAGCGGCTTCTGCATTAGTGGTCGCTGTGCTATGCGCACTATTGGCATTGTTGACTGCAGTCGTGTGAGCTGACTCATTACCGGTGAGCTGCTTCTGCAAATCGGCATCCGCTAGCGCAATCTCTTTATCGCGATCCGCTCGCATCGTCGCTTCGGCAGCAGTTTCACCGATGGTCATTAACGTCGACAAATATAGCTCACGGGCGGTGGCGGTCGTCGTTTCGTACGTTTGAATCGCTGTGCCGACAGTCGATGCGTAGGTAACACCCGCATTCTTCACGCCCGTCGTGCGCAGCAAGATGTTGGCAGTGGTGCTGTTGGTGTAGGTGGTCTCGATGCCCCCAATATCGACACTCCATTGCAGATAGTTCGGTATCTCGTTCTGCCACCACTGCGCCTTGAGTTCTGCGATACTCGCTTGAGATGCATCGGCCACTAGATTCGATGTATTGGCCAGCGACCGGCGCACATTACCACGAGCGATTAGATCGCCCGCTGTATGTGTTCCCCAAGCCTGTGCGGTACCATTGCGCCACACATTGTCGGCAGTGGTAATCGCCTTACGGAGATCGTTATCTGCTTGCGTATATAGCAAGGTTCGTGCACCAATAATGGGCGCCGCTGTGTCCGTGAAGGTTTTCTCGTCGCCTGCTAGATTGGTAACATAAGTCTTGCCCGTTTGCCCCATGTCGGTGATCGCATCCCCGACCGAACCGATTTGTGCCACCCCTTCGGTGTAAGTCAAAGTGGCGTAGGCAACGCGTGAATTGCGAGTTACCTGAGCTAAAGCATCTTGATACGCTTTCTCAACAGCAGTCGTTGCGGCCCCTTCGTCTAAGCTAGCCAGGGCAACCTGATAGGCTTTCCAGGCGGTTGCGGAATCAATGGCAGCCGTTTTCTCGACGGCTGCCGAAGTACTCTGAATACTAGCCCCAGAAGTATCGAGGTCGGTACTCAAATCGTTAGACGTATTGGTACTCGACGTGGCATATTGATTCCCACGCTGAGTCGCAGAAACCGCAAGTTGAGTCTCTGGCGATGCGATCGACTGGATGTATTGCACATCTGCATCGGCCTGATCATTGTCTCGCACCGTACGATCAAACCACGCTGCAATCTGTCTCCCCGCATCCACCAACGCAGTAGTTGTAATCATGGCAGTTCGTGCCGGTGCGTATTGGGATGCCCAAGAACCACTGGCATTGGCAGTGACGATGTCCCCGCAATTCCACAAAAGCACACTGCTCCCCGACTGAACGCTCGATGTCACCCAGTTTGCTTGAGCGGAAGCTTGTGATCCGGTTCGTGTGGCATCTGCGTTCGCAAATGCTGTGATCCAACTGACGTCTGCCGTTCCAGCACTGGCCAGACTACCGCGCAAAGCGGTTGCGGAGGCAACATCGGCCGTGGTCACTGCTGCCTGCGCTCCTTGAGTATGGGGAACGGTTAGACTATTGATCGTTGTCGTAAGGGTGGAATCAATCGTATTGGCCGTCGAGGTATAAGTTGCACTGGCAGAATTCTGTGAAGTAATCTCTGCAATAAGATTCTGCCCTGAGGCCGTAGCGGCTGCAATTGCCGCATCTCCGACATCACCGGCTCGTGTAATGTTCGAAGCCTTTTCACTCCCCTTAAACACCGTTGTGGCTTGAGCAATTGCCGACTCAGCTGCCGTTATGGCTGCTTGAGTATATTGATCGATGTGCTTCTGCTTAAGCGCTGCCCCAGTTGCCTCTGCTAGGGTAACTTTCGCGGTTTGCACCCGCAGCATATGAGCCACTTCTGCAGCGGCAACGCTATTGCTAGCCGTCACACGAACACTCACATCTTCCTTCGCACGATTGATGCTCGCTTTCGATGAATCCTTACCGAGTGTAGCGAGAGCCGTACCAGCCTGCTTATTGCTAGAAGTTGAGATTTGCACCGAACCATTCGTATACTGCAACTCAGCTGTATTTAGTTGATCGACCAAGTTCTGGTCAGCGGTGTTCAGCAAGGTCGTAAGCTGGAGGTTATCATTTTTGGCGGCTAGCGTCCTGGTCTGAAAAGCGGTTCGGCGTGTACCATACTTCGCGGCATCTGCCGTTGCCACAGCGAATTGCAAATTCGTTAAAGGGCTTGCTCCAGCAAGATGCACGGTTTCTTTGCGCACTCGATGATTTTCTGCCAAGG
>JBILTA010000416.1:0-5239 GCA_044371785.1 Pirellulaceae bacterium
TTTACAAAGCCAGCGGCTTCGCGCGCTCCAAACTCCCGATCCATTCCGCTATCTTCCCATTCGACCGAAAGTGGGCCTTGATAGCCAACATCGTTTAGGGCACGAATGATCTCTTCGAAGTTCACTGCACCACGACCTGGCGAACGGAAGTCCCATCCGCGACGTGGATCACCAAAGTTCAAATGGCTAGCCAAGATACCGCTCTTGCCGTTAAGTTTGGTAATTGCATCTTTGACGTGAACGTGATAGATGCGATCAGGAAACGCTCGAATGAATTCAACAGGATCGACACCTTGCCAAATCAAATGGCTTGGGTCAAAGTTGAAACCGAACTCTTCGCGATAATCGAGAGCTTCGAGAGCTTTCTGCGCTGAATAAAGGTCAAATGCAATTTCGGTTGGATGGACTTCAAGAGCGAACTTAACGCCGCACTCACCGAAAACATCCAAGATTGGATTGAATCGTTCGGCCAACAGCTTGTAACCATCTTCGATCATTTTCGGTGGTACAGGTGGGAACGAATAGTTCAAGTGCCAGATGCTGGAACCTGTGAAGCCGTTGACAACACCGACCCCAAACTTCTGGGCAGCTCGTGCGGTTTGCTTCAATTCTTCAATGGCTCGCTTATTGACGCCAGCTGGGTCGCCATCGCCCCAAACATAGGGTGGAAGAATGGCTTTGTGTCGCGAGTCGATGATGTCCAACACAGCTTGGCCGACCAAGTGAGCGCTGATGGCGTGGCATTGTAGGTCATGCTTTTCGAGCTGCTCGCGTTTAGCGGCGCAATAGCCATCCTCTTTCACAGCGCGTTCCACTTCGAAATGATCGCCCCAACAGGCGAGTTCAATTCCGTCGTATCCGAAGTCTTTGGTCATGCGCGCCATTTGTTCCAGTGGCAAGTCAGCCCATTGACCGGTAAATAGCGTGACGGGTCGTCCCATGGAGAGGTCTCCTTAGAAGAGGGTTGGAGGCGTGTGTAAAACGCTCAGTTTGAACGATCCGTGAGCCGTTGAGTAGTACCGTATGCCCTATGAAACCGATAACCAAGGCTGGATTCTGCTGGAAAGGGCGTTCGGGCAAACTTTATCTTCCATTTCCCACTCTTGTTCAGAGTGGGGCTGTGTATGGATGTGCACTTGTGGGCGGTGTTTGGCGCGTAGCCGTGGCGCCAACGCAGATTAGAACCTCTCTGTTTGAGTTAGTGTGGCCCCCTAACTCAGACATAATTGGGCGTTGGGGGACGATAGTTACTGAGGTCGATCGATTTAAACCAGTCGATCGTTTTTTGCAAACCTTCTTGCAACGGTATCTTTGGCTGCCATTGCAGTTTATCTTTGGCCAACGTGATATCGGGGCGACGGCGTGTTGGATCGTCTTGCGGAAGTGGGCGATTTACGATCTTCGATGCTGCACCCGTTTGCTTGATCACCATCTCTGCCAATTCACCAATCGTGAACTCACCAGGATTGCCGATATTGACTGGCCCAATAAACGAGTCAGGAGCATTCATGGTTCGGATGATGCCCTCTACTAAATCATCACGATAACAGAAGGATCTTGTTTGCGAACCATCGCCAAAGATTGTGATGTCTTTGCCAGTAATCGCTTGTCGGATGAAATTCGAAACAACTCGGCCGTCATAGGGATGCATGCGTGGACCGTAGGTATTAAAAATGCGCACGATGCGAATGTTGACCTTGTTCTGGCGGTGATAATCCATGAACAAAGTTTCGGCGACTCGTTTACCTTCGTCATAACATGCCCGTGGTCCGATAGGATTCACACTGCCGCGGTAGCTTTCCGGCTGTGGATGAACTTCTGGGTCACCATAAATCTCACTGGTCGAAGCTAACAGGATCTTGGCCCCACAACGTTTGGCCATCCCAAGCATATTGATCGAACCCATGACCGAGGTCTTGATGGTCTTGATCGCGTTGAACTGATAGTGCCCTGGAGCGGCTGGGCACGCCATGTGATAAACCTGATCCACTTCCAAAAAGATGGGCAAAGTGACGTCGTGGCGAATCAATTCGAAGTTCGGTTTGTTGAGCAAGTGGACAATGTTCGACTTCTGGCTGGTAAAGAAATTGTCCAAGCAGATGACATCATGTCCTTCGTTGACCAATCTCTCGCAGATATGCGAGCCCAAGAAACCAGCACCACCGGTAACCAAAATTCGTTTGATCTCAGGCATTATCGCATCCTTCTCGAAATGGTGAGCGTGATAGCACTGCTTCCAGCGGATGCCAATCGACGCTCACTCTTCCAATAAACTACCATTTCCGCTGCTTTGCGAAAAGCGGAAGAGTCTGGTTCACTTACAATCGACGCAAACCATCTTCAGTCATTGCATTGGGAATATCGATGTCGATCTGATCAATTCGTTTCAATGTTTCTGCATCAAGTACAAAGTCAGCGGCCAAGAGGCTCTCGTTAAGCTGGGCAATTGAGGTAGCTCCAATAATGGTGGAGGCGACGAAATCATGTTGTTTGCTCCAGGCAACCGCCAGTGTCGCAGCGGAAATGTCCAGGTCTCTAGCGATCATTGCAACTCGTTCGGCCGTTTCGACGGTCCGAGGATTCACGAACCGTGCGGCCATCATCTTTTGTCTTGGTTGACCATGGTGGATGTACTCATAGAATCGCGAGCCCAGTGGCGCTCCACCCTTGTATTTCCCAGTAAGAACGCCTCCGCCTAAAGGTGAATAGGGAAGAAGGCTGACCGATTCTCGACGGCATACTTGAGCCAGTTCACTTTCGCAGCGACGGTTGATCAGGCTGAAGTTGTTTTGCACCGAAACATAGCGAGCTGTGCCATGTTTCTCGGCTGCCCACAAGCTCTTCATGACGCCCCAGGAAGTTTCGTTCGAGCAGCCGATGGCGCGCACTTTTCCTTGATCGATCAATTTGGTGAGTGCGCCGAGAACTTCTTCATAAGGCATGCCATGATCGGGCCAATGTGTTTGATAAAGATCGATGTAATCGGTTTGTAGTCTTTTGAGGCTGCCCTCTACGGCGTCAAAAATTTGTCGTTGATCAAGCGCCGTTTTGCCAAAGCGAATGGGGGGAGTGAACCAGCCATGTCCGGGGCCAGCGATTTTGGTCGCGATGATGAGCGAGTCGCGCGGTTTATCTTTGAGCCAATGGCCGACGATTTCTTCAGTTCTACCAGCCCACTCTGCTTTGGGTGGAACGGGGTACAGTTCAGCCAAGTCAAAAAAATCGACTCCGCATTCTACAGCCCTGTCCATCATTTCGAAGGCTTGTTGTTGGTTTGCTTGTGAGCCAAAGGTCATGGTGCCCAAGCAAATTTCTGAAACGGTGATACCGCTGTTGCCTAATCGTCGTTTACGCATATTTTGCCTCGAAAGGAATCTGCCCGCATTAGCTGAGCAGCGATTTTAGCATAAGTGCACGCACGTAGGCGAGCCTCACAGAGGGCGCTCCGCCCTGCGCTCTATTGGCCTCACGCTGTTTCTCTTGCCGTCGTATTACGGTCTGTTTTGTCTTTTTCTGCTGGAGCGTTTCACGCAGCAGCGTCAGGTAGCAAAGTCTCAGAAAGTCGTTAAGGGCAGACTCTCGGAGAGGCTCTGCTATGTGGGCACTGCAACATGGCACGAAATTCTTGCATGCGGACTGTAAAACAAGTATCCTATCGTTCACTCCTTCCTAAGTATTTCAGCCCCTCCCAAAATCCAGTCCCTCATGCCGAACCTACGCTCGCTCTGTTCTGCCATGGTCTTCGCCGTAATGCTCTCACCAGCATTAACATCGGCGACCGAATCCCAGCGACTGGTCGTGTCGCCATCTTCGGTACAGCTCCATACACCTGAATCGACGCAGCAGCTACTCGTGACCTGGTACGACGAGAACAACATTGCAACCGATGTAACACATTTAGCCCAATATCGAATCAGCGATCCAGACATAGCGCGAGTAGATTCCTCTGGCCAACTGCGACCACTCCGCGACGGAACTACCCAGCTCACCATTTCACAACATGACAAAAGCGTTACGCTGGACATTACCATCAAGGCGTATGCAAACCCACAACCTATTTCCTTCCGGCATCAAATTATTCCGATACTTTCAAAAGCAGGTTGCAATGCTGGTGGTTGTCATGGCAAGGCGGAGGGACAGCAGGGGTTTCGCTTGAGCGTCTTTGGTTATGACGCGGAAGCAGACTATCAAGCTATCGTATTGTATGGCAAAGGTCGTCGAATTTTTGTCGCCGCCCCACAACACAGCTTGTTGCGGCAAAAAGCCATTGCCGAGATCCCGCATGGTGGTGGCAGAAAAATCGAACCGGGTTCGTTGTGGGATCGCATTCTGCTGCGTTGGATTTCTGAAGGGGCACAGTTAGATGCGATTCCGGCAACCGCTACAGCTATGGGGTCGCAAACGACAGAGAAACTGAAAATTGAGCCTTCGTCGATAACGCTCCCTGCCTTAGGTCAACAGCAACTGCGTGTTTTGTTTACTGATCAAGCTGGACAGCAAACCTGCGTTACCGCCGATGCGCAATTTCAATCCAACGAAGACTCTATTGCAGCTGTGGATCAAAAGGGAGTGATTCGCACGACGGAAAATCCAGGCGAAGCGGCCATCTTGGTACGTTATCTCGGCAAGGTAGCTGTATGTCGAGTGACACGTCCGCGACAGGATGTGCAATTTAAGGCGCCAGCGAGTCATAATTTTGTTGATGAGATCGTCTGGCAGAAACTCGCACAACTCAATATTCAACCCAGCCCCGTCGCCGATGAGGCAACATTCTTACGTCGCGTTTACATCGATACCATTGGAACGTTGCCAACTGCCCAAGAAGCGAAAGATTTCCTCAATGACATGAGTCCGGATAAACGTTTCAAACTGATTCAACGGCTCTTGCAGCGTCCAGAGTATGCAGACTATTGGGCTCTGCGGTGGTCAGATCTTTTGCAAGTGGATAAAGATACGATTCCACCTGAGAGTGTTGTCGCGATGACGCGTTGGATTCGTAAACAGATCGCGTCGAACAAACCCTATGATGAATTCGCTCGTAGCATTCTTACGGCAGAAGGATCCATTCTCAGCGAATCCCCTGCCCCGTTCTTTCAAGTGCAAAATGATCCAGAGAAATTGGCTCGTTCGGTGAGTCAATTGTTCTTGGGGGTACGCATCGAGTGTGCTCAATGCCACCATCATCCCCTGGAGCGTTGGGATCAGCGAGACTATTACGCCTTGGCAGGTTTTTTCACAG
>JBILTA010000418.1:0-5235 GCA_044371785.1 Pirellulaceae bacterium
GGCCGCACCAGATGAGCAGCTGCGCCATTGACGCAGATATCGCGCGAGCCTTCTTCGCCCGTGATCGCATAGGTTTCCAGCCGCGTCCCGCGTGTCACATTCCAAACATGTACGGACTCAAACGGAGCGATATTCGCAGCCCGCATCAAGTCAGGTGGAATCGTAAGACTACCTTCATAATCCAAGTCCGCTTGCGTAACAGTCGCCCGATGAATCTTGGACTTCAAAAACTTGCGAAACATATCGCGATTTCCATGGAACAATGCAATCGCCCAAGAGTTCGAACTATCTTGCGACGAAACAAACCCTTCAGAACACTAAACATACGATCCAGCTCCTCACAGAGCATAGAATCTAGTTCTGAGATTTGTTGGTTCCGCTTATTGTAACGTAAATACGCCGGGGCGGCGTACCCTAATTGCTCGCGAAGTTGGCCAAAGCAGCTTCAAATTTGCTTCCCGCTTCCTCAAGTTGCTCGAACGTGACCGTCAACGGAGGCAGAAATACCATCCGCGTCCCAACCGGACCGGAGGGATGAAGCAACAGACCTGCTCGCAAACATCTTTCGGATAATTGCGATACGATTTGGGCAATCGCCATCAGACCACCCGTATCCGCACAAGTTGCAGTGCCGTCTGTATGCGGCCAGATTCCACGCCAATCCAAGGCGGCAACGACACCCCGCCCCTGAACTTCAACCGGCAAACCCCAGCGTTCCACAATACTTTGAAAAATGTCTCTCAACCTGTCGCCGAGTAGTTGCAAGCTGGGCTCCAACTCTTGTAGCCAACCGAGCGCCTCGGAAGCCACCGCACACGCCAAAGGATGCGCTGCAAAAGTTTCTGATTCACAGCCGTTGGGGAGCGAATCGATAAGTGTAGCGTCGCCCACAACAGCCGATATCGGTATCAATCCACCACCCAGCGACTTACCCAACACAACGAGATCGGGCTGCCAACCTTGCAAGTGCGACATCAGACGACCGCCACCGCGTCCTAGCCCCACTTGAACTTCATCCGCAATAACCAATCCGCCATGTTCATGCGTGACCAGTTGAAGCTCTCGAAAAAAACGATCGGGAGGAGCGATATAGCCTCGAGCTCCCAACATCGGTTCAATCAACACTGCAGCCAGAGGTGCCGCCTGATTACGTAAGCGTTGTTTCAATTGTTCCAACACATCAGCCCAGGAGACGGGTGCGTGTGCGAGAGTATGATCTGTAGGGTAGGGGAGGCGGCAGATATCTCCGCTCCAGATCCCAGGCCAGGGCCACGTTTCAGCGAAGGTCGCCGCATCAGAAAATGGCTGTGTTGCTAAGGATCGACCATGATAACCCTGTTCAAAACAAACGATCGTACCTCGTTGTCGTCGCAAGGCAATTTTCAGCGCCGTCTCTACCGCTCGAGCCCCACTCACATTGAAAAGAACTTTTCCCGAATCTTGCCACCTCAAAAATCCTAACAGCCGCTCTGCGAATTCGATCATCGAAGTCGACGGAAGCTGAGTCAATTGAGAGAGCGTCCGCATTTGCTGCTGGGCCGCTCGAATCAATCGATCGGGCGTATGTCCAAAATTGATTGCCGAATAACCGCAACGAAAATCGAGAACTTTATTCCCATCGACATCATACAGATAGGCACCGTCCGCCGCCTTCCAGACAGGTCCCGCTTGAGGATCGTGTGGCCTACCAAAACAGCGACCGACGGATTGTGCTAAGCGTTGTTGCCACTTCTCGTTTTCATCCACTCGACTTTTCCTGTCGGCTGACAAAACGTGTCACCACATCTGGAATAATTTCCGCGGGAATGAAACGATCTAGGTGCCGTTCACCACCTAACATGGCGATTTGTTTGATCAATGAACTTGAGACGTGGACGAACTCTTCATCCGCCATGAGAAAGACGGTTTCGATCTCAGCATCAAGTTGCCGGTTGGCCATCATCATGGTGAATTCACCCGCAATATCCGTCAGCGGACGCACACCGCGGACCATCACGCGCGAGCCACGTCGGCGTACGAAATCAACCGCTAATCCATCGAACAACTCGATTTCCACATTGCCCCATTTACCTGTGACTCGCTTCAACAGTTCGGCTCGTTCAGCCGGATCGAACAACGGCTCTTTGCCAGAGTTGATACCGATTCCCACGATCAATCGTTCATAGAGCTTGGCCGCTCGCTCGATGATATGCAGATGCCCCAAGGTCACGGGATCAAAAGAACCGGTATAAACCGCAACCGAACTGGAAAGAGAGGAACTCATGTAAGGACTCGCTTAACTTTCACATTACTAAGTGGGCCACAGTTTCGGATAGGGACAAGTTTTGCTTCGGAGCATTGAGCGAAGTCTGGAATCAATCAAAGAGCGCACTGATTTCAGGTTTATTGAGATGCCGCCGTGAGAAAAAGTACACCAACATTTTACCGATTGCGTAGACAACCAGCATGATCATACCGAACACCATGCCGATTGTCATACTGATCATCATCACTTGCGCTGCCTCAGGTGGGGCGTTGTTTCCCAAATCCTCAGCGCTAAGTCCCGAAAGACTCATGACCGTATAACCTTGCTGCGCCACTCCCAACACGATCCGAAAAACTTCGAATACCAGTCCCATGATGCACGCGGAACGACCGAGGTTCCAACCCCAACGCTTTCTCGTGGCTAAACCGATCGCTGCAATTAGCAGAACGAAACTCAACAGAGTGTTGACGGCTGCCAGGATCATACCTGGAATCCGAAATGACGCTTGAATGTCTTGGATCTTTTTTACGAACGCATTGTTGTCAGGATTCCCCATTCCCTGAAAAACTTGTTCGAATAGGACAGCGATGACAGCCCCAATTCCGCTCAAGATTCCAAGTATTCCAAAGAGCGAGAAGACGACCACGATCACCGTCAAACCTGTCGTTCGAACGGGAGCGGCATCACTCCCCGGTACCGCTTGCCATGATTGTGGCTCGGAAGAGTTTGTCTGCGAAGGAGCAAATGGATTCGGTGATTCCATGTTTGTATCTCACTGATATTGTCGTAACTACTGAGCCGAGTCGAGTACTGCTACCAATCGATCGATGTCTTCGGGTGTGTTGTAGCCATGAGTGGCAATACGAAGTCGTCCTAAACGACAACTGAGCACCACATCTGCCTCAAGGCAACGCTGACGAATTTTTTGAGGATCGTGATCTGGCCACGAGAAAGAGATAATACCGCTTTGGCGAGCGGGTTCGAGTGGCCTGACCAAATCCGCGCCACATTCTCTCAATCTTGCTTCAGCGTATGCGGCGATCTCGAGGACCGAGTCTTGCCAAACGGTAGCTCCATATTTGGCTCGCATTTCTTGCATCAGAGCCAAACTTGCATTGAGACCGGCGAAGCCCGCCATGTTATGCGACCCACCTTCATATCGCGCCGCCGAGTCACGGAAGTTCAATTCGGTTGCCGCAAACGAAAAACTCCCTTGCACACTGTTCCAACCAACGCCGACAGGTCGCAACCACTGAAGATGGGGTTTACGCACATACAAAATCCCAGCCGCTTCAGGCCCTAGCAACCATTTGTGTCCGTCGGCTACCACAAAATCGACGGAAGTATTTTGAACATCGAGTGGGTAGACGCCCAGCCCTTGAATGGCGTCAAGTAACAACAAAACGCCCCGATCATGTAACTGGGCGGCGAGTTCCTGCACGTTCAGCCGATAGCCGCTGGCGAAACCAACCCAACTGATGGCGACCAAGCGGGTTGAGCGCGTAACTCGCCTGAGAATCTCATTGACTTCTATCTGTCCGTTGGCAGGCGGTTGGTAGATGTCTACGTCGACTCCCACGGCGGTCAATTGTTTCCAAGGAAGGAGATTGGATGGAAATTCGTTGGCAACGGCAATCATGGTATCGCCGCTTTTCCAGGGAAATCCCGCAGCGACGTAGTGAATACCGAGGGTTGTGTTGGGGACAAGGGCAATTTCATCGGGGGAAGAGTTCAACAGCTGGGCAGCCCGATTTCGGCAGGAAGCCAAATTCCCCGCCCATTGCATCCACGGGACATCCCCTTCATGAACGGCTTGATTCAACCACTGGCCTATGGCCTCGCCCGTGGGGAAGGGTAGGGGAGCTACTGCAGCGTGGTCGAGATAGGCAAATCGTCGGCAAACCGGCATCTGAGCCCGAAATTCGGACCGAAATTCGGCGATTTTTTCTGGTTCCACCACCCGATTTCTCCACCCCAAAAATTGGTCCATAACTAATTTGGCCAGATTTTTAGGCCCAATTGTCGCGGAAAACCCTCAAAATACCCTCGGAAATCTCGTCACTTTAGAGAAATTCTACGCAGAATGAAATGGCTAGGTGACACCAAGATATCTTGAACTATACTGATGCCAGTGGCCTTAATGGCATAGGTCATCAACGCGACGAGCATCCGAGGTAGTAGATGCCAAAGGTATTCTGTTTGATCGGATTGGGAGTTTCCGCTCTCATCCTTGTTATCTTCCTAGCCGATCTCCTTTTTGGGTTGATCGGGATGAAGAATTTTGCGCCTTTTTATATGGCCAGTATGCTGATGGATATTTTATTCATCGTCAGTGCTAGCGGTCTGGCTTTTCTCAGCTGGCAAACATACCGCGAACAAAAGTAGCGTTCGCAGCGTCCCCATCTTCAGCCGGCCCACTTGCTCAGCCTGCATCATGTAATCCGGACAGGGATGCGTTTTCGTCCGTACGTAAAGTCGGTACGATAACGCTGGTTTAGCCGCACTCTTCCTTGAAAGGACACACATTTGTCAGGCAATAACGCTGAAGCCCCGTGGCAACATGAGCAAACGACCATCGGAGAATTGAACTGCCACTTGGTCGTGCCAACGCGTGAACCAGCAACACATCTCATCACCCTCTGCCACGGATTTGGCGCCTCGGGAGACGATTTATTGGGACTTGTCCCTTGGTTTTTAGAAGAGATGCCGGCACACCTGCGTCATCTCCGTCCAGCTTGGCTCGTTCCGGCGGCACCACTTTCCCTCGAAGCAGAAGGCTTTGGCGATGGACGAGCCTGGTGGCGATTGAGCATTCAAACCATGCTCGACTCGTTTGCAGACGGACAATATGACGTTCTTCGACATCATGTCCCCGATGGCATCGATTCCGCTCGTGAACTGCTGACCCAAACCATCCAAACCACCTTGGAAAGGTTCTCGCTACCGCATTCTAAATTAGTCCTCGGCGGCTTTTCCCAAGGTGCCATGCT
>JBILTA010000419.1:0-5232 GCA_044371785.1 Pirellulaceae bacterium
ATGCTGAAACACTTTACAAACCTGTGTCCCCAGCAACTGCAGAAGCAATACAACACGCGTACAGCCAAACTTATTCAACCCGCAAGGGAGACATTTGCGATACCCGAGAATCTTCTCCAACAAGTCTGGCTAGCAAGTTCGCATTGCTTTCCGCGAGTCGCCCGCAGCCTCATATTCAACCGGCACATCTTGCGCCCGATAATGAATCACGCTACTCGGCTCAACCCATCCCACTTGCGGTTCCAAAGTAACAACCACGGACTTGAATGCTGGCGTTTTCGACTGGGGATCGAGGTTTCTTGGCACCAAGATGTTCGCTTCTGGATAATACATCAACGCATTTCCAGCTCGAATCCGATCATAGGATCGCGCAATCTGATTGGCCATCACCCCCACTTCGCTACGAATGGTAACCAACTGATCGGGCTCTAGGCCGAGCCGAGGAAAATCATCCGGATGCAACAAAATCAAATCGCGTCGCTCTTGGCCGCGATACAAATCTTCCTCTTCGTATACAACCGTATTGAACTGTCCTTCACTGCGAGCCGTCATCAATCGAACTTCACCCACTCCCATGCCTGGAAGCGGTTTCAAAGCGTGCGTAAACAGAACCGCTTTGCCATCGGGTGTCGCAAACTTCGGTTCATGAAACACGCGACCCGAAATATGAAACTCTTCTTTGGTCGTTCCAATTTTTGCAATAGCTTCGTAACCAGGCACGACTTTTGAAATCCACTGGCGAATCGTTTCAGCTCGTTCCATGTCATTCCAACGAATCACGCCGGTATCGCCCAGCAAGCGTCGCCCTAATTCAGCCACTACATGGATCTCGCTACGTGGACCAGGCAGGCGCCGCGGACCACCATCACTCAATCGCACATAATTGAACATCGACTCTTGTGTTGTCGCTTCGGGCTCTTCATCGCGGGCCAACACAGGCAAGATAATCGTTTCTTCACCCAAACCATGAGCATGCCCTGTATTCAGGGTTGTATTGATCATGACCAACGTCTTCAAACGCGACAACGACCGATCCGCATATTGGGCATCAGGATTCGAACCAAATAGATTACCGCCCAAAAACACTCCCACTTTGGCATGACCTTGTTCGGCTGCTTCCATACAAGCCATCGTGTCCATACCGGGTGTTGTGGGGAGCTTCACCCCAAACTCTTCGGTCAAGCTTTTGAAGATACTCTCTTTCAGTTTCGGTGTGACGCCAACTGAACCAATGCCTTGAACGTTTGAGTGGCCGCGAATCGGCATCAAGCCTGCACCAGGACGTCCCACCATGCCACGCAACAACGCCAAGTTGATGATCGCTTGCACGTTTTCAACGCCGTTGTGATGATGCGTAATGCCCATCGTCCACCCGAATACAACGTTGCGAGCTGCTACATATTCATCAGCAATCTCTTCGATCTCAGCTCGTTCAACTCCGCTGAAACGTTCGATATCAGACCAATTCGCCTGCAAGAGCGACTCGATATACGCTTCGTTTCCATTGCAATATTTACTGAGGAAATTCACATCCGCTTGACCACGTTCAACGATGACTTTGGCAATACCGGTGAGCAGCGCGAGGTCGCCACCGATATGCGATTGCACGAATCGTGTGGTGATCTTGGTGCCGAACAAAAAGCTCCAGGGGTCGCTGGGGATACGAAAATTTTCCATACCCAATTCGCGAATCGGATTGATCGTAATCACTTTGCCGCCGCGACGACGCAAATGCATCAACGACGTCATCAATCGAGGGTGATTGCTGGGGGGATTGCCTCCGATGATAAATACCAAATCGGCATTCTCTAAGTCTTCTAATTGAATCGTCGCAGTGCCAGTTCCAAGTGAAGAGTTCAGTCCCACGCCACTCGCTTGATGGCAATAATAACTGCAGTTGTTCACATTGTTGGTGCCATACAATCGCGCCAGCAATTGCAATAAGAAACTTGCTTCATTGCTGCTGCGACCACTGAAGTACCAAAAGGTTTCATCAGGTGTCACGCTTTGCAACGACCGCACCAAGCGATCAAAGGCTTCATTCCAAGTGATGGTGCGATAGTGAGTCGCCCCTTTTTCATAGAGTACCGGCTGTATCAAACGACCACTTTTTTCAAGTCGTCGCGGTGACCAAGTGGCGAGTTCCTCAACACTATGTTTGGTCCAAAAATCCGCTGTGATAGCCGGCTGCATATCGGCCGTCATCGCTTGAATCGACTTCTTGCAAACTTCAGGGAAGGAGCCAGCTTCGTTGACCATCCCACCTTTCTGGCCACCCATACCCAGCGCGCAGGTCTTGCAGGCATTGCGAGTTCGCAACGCTTTGAACAGAGTCCATACGCCCCCTGCTTCTTTCGCTTTCTTGAATGTATAGAGCAAGGCGGCCAAGCCACCGCCAGATTTCACTTTACGCATACAATCCTCGAACGTGGCTCACATGAGCATTCAGGTAGGTTAATTAGCGACTCAGAATCGAGACCAAATAGTTAGGCCAAAACAGCTGGGCCGAAATGGGAGGTAGGCAATTTCGATTGAAGAATCGACTCTCTAAGTATAACCTGTCTACTGTCGAAATGGATCTACGATTCTAATTTCGTTTTCCCTCCCTCTCCCAACCACAACTTATCACCAAAACCATGACGCAACTGCGATTCGTCGGCATTAATTTTGACCATATGCACATGGGCGACAACCTGCGCATGGTGGTCGAGAGTCCCATGGCACAATTGGTTGGAATCTGCGACCTACAACCGGAACGAATGGAAGAATCGATCACTCGACTGAACATACCGCGCGACCAGGTCTTCACCTCGCCTGAACAATGCTTGGAAACCGCTAAAGCTGACGTCGCTATCCTCTGCCCCGCTTCTGCCGAACATGGCGTTTGGGTGGAACGCGTCGCTCCCTATGTCAAAGCGATCTTGATGGAAAAGCCCTTTGCGGCATCCCTAGCTGAAGCAGATCGCATGATGGCGGCTTGCCAAAAACACAACACATTGCTGGCGATTAATTGGCCGTTAGTGTGGGTTGCTTCACACCAGACCGCCAAAACCTTTATCGAACAAGGACAAATCGGTACGCTTAAAGAAGTCCATTATTACAACGGAAATCGTGGCCCGTTGTGGCATACGGCCGAGAAAATCGAACGTACAGCAGAATGGGTCGCCGCAGAAAAGCCACACAGCTGGTTTTATTCAGCTCAAAGAGGTGGCGGCTCACTCTTGGATTATCTCGGATACGGCACCACTCTGGGCACCTGGTATTTCAATGGACTAAAGCCCGTTGAAGTTACATCCACCATCGATGCACCGCTGGGACTCGAAGTGGATGAACACAGCATCACTGTGGCTCGATATCCTGTGGGACTTTCAAAATTCGAGACACGCTGGGGGACATTCACCGATCCCTGGATCGCCCAACCTCAACCCAAATGTGGATTCGTTTTGGTGGGAAGTGAGGGGACCATTAGTTCGTACGATTACGAGAATAAGGTGACGCTCCAAACGCTTCGCGACCCCATCGCTCACGACTTACCCGTTATCCCCTTGGCAGCACCTTATCGAAATCCCATCGAATATATTTCGCACATCCTCTGTACAGGCGAACCCCTACAAGGTCCACTATCGCCTGAAATAAGCCGAATTGGGCAACAGATTGTCGATACGGCCTTCCAAAGTGCCCAACTCAAACGTACCCTGCCACTTCTCGATTCGTGATTTGAGCGATTATCCGGTCGCGAATGTGGCCTTAGTCATATGTTGATCCGTTCAGTAAAAGAATAGCGAAGCCATGAAAGTCCTGATCGTTGGCAACGGTGGTCGTGAACACGCCTTAGCTTGGAAAATCGCGCAAAGTTCGCGCGTAGATCAAGTGTTTGTTGCTCCCGGCAATGCGGGCACTGCCTTGGAAGGTGCCAAGGTTTCGAACGTCACCATCTCAGCCACCGATATTGCGAGCTTGGTGAAATTTGCATCGACCGAAAAAATTGGACTCACCGTAATCGGCCCAGAGGCACCATTAGCACTTGGTGTGGTTGATGCCTTTCAAGACTGCAAATTGAAAGTTTTCGGTCCCACACAAGCCGCCGCTCAATTGGAAAGCAGCAAAGTATTTTGCAAGAACTTGCTGCGACAAGCAGACGTCCCCACCGGCGACTATCAGGTCTTTCGTGAAGCCGATGATGCCATGAGATTCATCAAAGCCCGCTTCCCTAACGAAGGAGATCGTGCACCGGTTGTGGTTAAAGCCGATGGCTTGGCTTCGGGCAAAGGCGTTGTGGTTTGCAGAACTCGCGAAGATGCCTTGGAAGCGATAGAGAGAATTTCACGCCGCCGCGAGTTCGGTACCGCTGGTAATCAGATGATTATCGAAGAGCGTTTGGAAGGTCAAGAAGCGAGTGTGTTGGCAATCACCGACGGTCGCACCATCGTTCCACTTCCTGCGTGCCAAGATCATAAGCCAGCTTTTGATGGCGATCGAGGACCCAACACCGGGGGCATGGGTGCTTATTGCCCAACCCCCATCGTCGATGACTCCATGATGGCTTGGATCGAAGAACATATTCTTGTTCCCACAGTTCACGCGATGAAACGCAATCGCAAACCATTTTCGGGTGTGCTCTATGCGGGCTTGATGTTGACCCAAAGTGGACCGAAAGTCCTTGAGTATAACTGTCGTTTTGGTGACCCCGAGTGCCAACCGTTAATCATGCGATTGAAGAGCGATTTGGTCGACTTGTTAGAAGCGACGGTCGATGGCCGTCTCGATCAGATCGATCCACCGCAATGGGACGAACGCCCGTCGCTCTGCGTTGTTGTGGCCAGCCAAGGTTACCCAGGCGATTACACCAAAAACCAAATCGTTACCGGTCTCGATGCAGCGGCACAGATTGAAGATGTGAAAGTCTTCCATGCGGGGACTAAACTATCGGGCGATCAAGTGCTTACCGACGGTGGTCGAGTCTTGGGTGTTACAGCCATTGGCAGCAGCGTTTCTGCTGCTAAGTTGCAAGCCTACACGGCTGTGCAAAAAGTGCGTTGGCCAGGTTCTTGGTGCCGAAAAGACATCTCGGACAAAGCCCTGCAATACGTCGAGAAAAAGCAGAAGGAAGGCTGAGCCTTCCTGGACACAAACTTTCCGGCTGGATCGTTTAGCCCGTAGCCGCAGCGCCAGCGAAGGCTAGGCCTCCCCAGGTACAGCCTCAACGCAGAATAGTTTAGCCCGTAGCCGCAG
>JBILTA010000420.1:0-5224 GCA_044371785.1 Pirellulaceae bacterium
AGCATCGAGAGGATCGAGGAACTCCATGTCCGAGGAATCAGGATTGAGTGCCGTTGAGGCCATTAAGGACAAGAGCAACTATCTGTTTGGTACGATTCGCGAAGAGCTCCAAGAAGGGAAAGCGGGCTTCGTCAAAGAGAATGCCCAACTCCTAAAGTTCCACGGGACTTATCAACAAGATGATCGTGAAACGCGAACATCGACCGGTGAAGGTAAATCGCTCAAAGAAATTAGCTTCATGGTCCGCACCCGAATTCCGGGCGGAAAGATGACCGTGGCTCAATTGCTTGCCCACTTGGACATGTGTGACGAGATAGGCAACTCAACCCTGAAAATCACTACGCGTCAAGCTTTACAGTTGCATGGGATTGTGAAGTCCGATCTCTGGAAGTGCATTCATCGCATCAACGAAATTCAACTTTCCACATTAGCAGCTTGTGGTGACGTCAATCGTAACGTCATGTGCTGCCCAGCGCCTTACAAAGATCCCGTCCATACTGCACTTCAAAAATTAACCGATGATCTTGCCCATCATCTTGCCCCACGGTCCAAAGCCTATTACGAAATTTGGGTAAAAGATCCTGACTCAGGTGAATCTCAACTGGTCGGTGGCGCAACGGAAGAAGATGTGGAGCCGATCTACGGCAAACACTACTTGCCTCGCAAATTCAAAATCGCTGTCGGCTTGCCCGAAGACAATTGCGTCGACATTTACACAAACGATTTAGGTTTCATGGCCATTGTGCGCGACGGCCAAGTCGTGGGTTATAACGTTCTTGTCGGTGGTGGTCTCGGCACTACGCCTGCCAACAAGAAGACGTTCCCCGCTCTCGCTAAACGCATGGCATACTGCACCGCTGAGCAAGCGATCGCCGTAGCTGAAGCAGTTGTAAAAGCTCAGCGAGACCATGGCAATCGCGCTGATCGCAAGATCGCCCGGCTCAAGTATGTGATCGCCGCCAAAGGCGTTGAATGGTTTCGAGAACGTGTTGAAGAGCATCTTGGCTATAAGTTGACCGACTGCCTTCCCGATGAAGTTCATGATTTTGATGATCACATTGGCTGGTTCGAACAAGGCGATGGTCTCTGGTTTTACGGACTTAACGTCGAGAACGGACGCTTATTTGATCGTGAAGAACGTCGCTGGAAAACTGCTTTTCGCGAAATCTGCCATGAACTCAATCCTGGCATTCGCTTGACGCCCCATCAAAGCATTCTGTTCACAGACCTCAAGCCCGAACAACGCAGTACCTTGGAAGGTATCCTCAAACGAAACGGCATCCCGTTGAGCGAAGAGATCTCGAACGTTCGTCGTTGGTCTCTAGCTTGCGTCGCCTTGCCGACCTGTAGCTTGGCAATCACGGAAAGCGAACGTGTTCTACCTTCCGTAATGGATCAACTCGAAAAGGAAATCGCCAAACTGGGACTTTCGAGCGAACGATTCACGGTTCGAATGACGGGTTGCCCCAACGGATGCGCTCGTCCCTACAATGCCGACGTCGGCTTGGTTGGCAAAGCCAAGGGCCGCTACACGCTTTACTTGGGTGGTACACTACTGGGAACACGATTGGGAACAATCTTCAAAGATCTCGTTCCTCTTGAGCAAATTACTCCCACATTGCTGCCAATCTTGTTAGCATTCAAACAACATCGCTTATCCGCAAGCGAAACGTTCGGTGATTTTTGCTATCGAGCTGGTAAAGAACAGTTGGAAAAATGGAGCGTCGAATACGCTTCCGTTTAATGGATAATGGGTCTTGCCAGCCTCACAGGCCACGAAGCTGTGCGCATAAGCATCGCCTGACCCTGCACAATCAAACTAACCTTTCACTTCCCGCATCGCCTTTGGCCGCTGCTGGGGGTGAAAGGCATTAGTTTCTTCGCTTGGATTTATTTTGAAGAGGTTTCGAACCATGGCAAAGCTAGCTCGTTTTCAATCCGAAAATGGTCCACAGGTAGGACGCATTGAAGGCGATACTATCGTACCTCTCAATCTGCCCATCGCCGGCATGACCATGTTGCAGCAACTGCTTGCTAATCCAGATCTGCCGCAACTAGTCCACGAAATCCCCGCCTCTGGTCCCGCCTTGCCACTCGCATCATGTATTCTCCTACCTCCCATCGATCACCAAGAAGTTTGGGCCGCAGGCGTAACTTACAAACGTAGCCAAACAGCTCGAATGGAAGAATCGGAAACAGCCGCTTCATGTTACGACCGCGTCTATCGCTCAGCACGCCCTGAATTGTTCTTTAAAGCAACTCCCCACCGTGTCAGCGGTACCAACGAGCCGTTACGCATTCGCACAGACGCCAACTGGAACGTTCCAGAACCTGAGCTCACCCTGGTGATTTCACCCGATCAAAGATTGGTAGGGTTCACCATCGGTAATGACATGAGCTCACGCGACATCGAAGGGGATAACCCACTCTATTTGCCACAAGCAAAATGTTACAACCAATGCTGCGGCCTCGGCCCCTGGATCACGTTGCTGGACGAAATGCCCGAACGCAACGCGATCACCATCGAACTGCAGATTACCCGGAGTGGAGCAGTCGTGTACAACGGCAAAACCAGCGTCGCCGAAATGGCCCGAACTTTTGAAGACCTAATCGGCTGGCTATGCCGCGACAACTCCTTTCCCAACGGAGCCTTCTTGCTCACCGGAACTGGTATCGTTCCCGATAGTCCATTTACCCTGAACCCCGGTGATCAAGTTGATATCACCATCGCAGGCATCGGAACACTAACCAACACTATCGTCCAAGGCTAACTGAATACTGAGTCACTGAAAACTGAATCACTGAATCACTGAAAACTGAATCACTAAAAACCATGTCCCACAACAACCCTGTCCCTGTGCTACTGAACGGTCAATGGCAAGCCTCAAACTCAACCGGCACTTTTCAAGCAACCAACCCCACCACGGGCGAAAAGATTGCTACTCTCTTTCCGATCAGTAACTGGCAAGATTGTGATATCGCCTTAACGGCTGCCGAAAATGCTTTTTGGGAACTCAAGAAGTGCGGTACTGAAAAGATCGCGCGCTTCCTCGAAATTTATGCCGACAAAATCGATGCCGACAAAGCGACTTTGGTAGAACTCGCGAACCGTGAAACGGGACTCCCCAGCGCACCGCGACTTGGTGATGTAGAGCTTCCACGCACCTCTAACCAATTGCGTTTAGCTGCCAAAGCAACACGTGATGGTAGTTGGAGTTTGCCCACGATCGATACCAAAGCCAACATTCGCTCTTGCTATCAGGCATTAGGTCCAATCGCCGTATTCGGTCCTAACAATTTCCCATTTGCGTTCGGTAGCCTTTCCGGCGGAGACTTTGCTGCAGCCATTGCAGCCGGCAACCCGGTAATCGGAAAAGCCAATAGTTCACACCCTGAAACCACCAAACGTTTTGCCGAACTTGCGTTAGCGGCTGTGCAAGAAGCTGGGCTTCCTGGGGCAACCGTACAACTGATCTATCGCACATCGCACGATGATGGCATGAAACTGGTAAGCGACCACCGCATCGGCGCTACAGGATACACCGGAAGCCGCCATGCAGGCTTGGCTCTAAAGGCTGCCGCTGATGCTGCTGGTAAACCGATCTACTTGGAACTAAGCAGTGTTAATCCTGTTGTCTTTTTACCAGGCGTTTTAGCTGAACGTGGTGAACAGCTCGTTGACGAATACTTGGGAAGTGTGTTGATGGGAACGGGCCAGTTTTGTACCAATCCTGGCTTTGTGGTGATCTTGGACAATGCGGATGGAAATCTCTGGCTCGATCGTGTTGCCAAGCGATTTCAGGCCGCTCCTTGTGGCACTTTGCTTTCGCCTGCCGTTCAACGATCTTTGACAGCCGCCGTCCACACCCTTGTCGGTTTTGGAGCTAAGCTGCTCGCAGGTGGCACACCCGTAGATGGCCCACGTTGTGCTTATTCCAACACGTTGCTTGAAATCACAGCGAGCACTTTCCTGACCAACCCAGCGGGATTCCAAACCGAAGCTTTTGGTAATGCAGCTTTGGTTGTCAAAGCCCAAAGCGTCAACGAAATGGCGGCCGTGCTAAAGGCGCTGGAAGGAAATCTTACAGGCTGTATCTATTCAGCAGCCAAAGATCAGAGCGATGACGCAGCCTATGATCAACTAGCTGAAGTCATGGAATTCAAAGTGGGGCGAATGTTGAATGATAAGATGCCGACGGGCGTTGCTGTCAGCCCAGCAATGAACCATGGAGGTCCATATCCATCCACCGGTCATCCGGGCTTCACCGCAGTTGGCATTCCCGCATCGATGCTTCGTTTTGCCAAACTCACCTGTTTTGACAACGTCCGCCCTCATCGTCTGCCCGACGTTTTGCGCGATCCGCCCAGCAACTCCAACACTTGGCGTTTGGTCGATCTACAATGGAAACAAGGATAGTGAGAATCGCGCGGATGTGCATGACACATTTTGCGCGATGAACTGAACAGAGTGCCCTATGTGCTATGGCCCACGCCCGTCTTGGATACTTTTTGCGATCCGGCGGGCAGTGGAATGCAGCGGCACTTCGTGCAACTGATCGAACCGCAGCCAACGAAAGTTTCCAATCACCGCCTGCGGTCCCTCTTTCCATTGCACGTCAAAGCAATCGAGTGTGATTTTGTATTTTGTCACACCATGCTTGATTCGCATCCGCAAAGTTGCTGCCTGAACAAGTAAACCAAAACGTGCCTGTAGCTTGGCATGACGTCCTTCATCGAAATGTTCTTCGGCTTCAATGGCAAAACGTGGAAAATCCCACAGTCCTTCCCACCGTTCTCCAGGCAAACATTCGCGGACCAGTACCTTGTCATTGTCCCAGATCACCCAAGCAACTTCATGAACGTGCTCAAAGTCTTTGGGCTTGGGTGGTTTCGGAATCTCAGCCTGCAGATTCGCGGCGAACGTGGGACAAAAGCTCTTCAAGGGACACTCGGCGCATTTAGGATTGCTCGGAGTACAAATCAAACTACCGAGTTCCATCAGAGATTGGTTAATTTCTCCCGCGTTTTTCTGTGGCACAAACTCTTCTGCAAATCGCCACATCGCTTTCTGACTGAATCCACTTTTGGGATCATCCTGCCATTTCATCAACCGACAGTAGAGTCGCTGGGTGTTGGCTTCCAGAATGGGCTGTGATTGATCGAATGCAAACGAACAAATGGCACCAGCCGTATAGCGGCCGATCCCCGGTAAGGCGAGTACCTG
>JBILTA010000421.1:0-5218 GCA_044371785.1 Pirellulaceae bacterium
CGCAAGCGAGAATGGTTTTCCTCGGCATCCCGGACCGAATTTCCTAAGCCAAATCTCGAATAAATCGCCCAAATTACGCTTTACCCGACAGACCTACCTTAGGAAGTCCCGTAGTTTGACCTACCTAAGCCGTTTTGGAAAGCCCAATTTGCCTATCGGGACGGCTGAACCGGGAATTGAGCAAGACGAGAGGCAAGAAGCAACCCTTCTGGGGGAAACCTACAGCTAATCGCTATCGGCCTATTGGTCGGAGCGCGTCCCCAAGACTCTGCTAGATCCAGCTACGGGATAAACGACACCCACCTATCATAGTTTCATAAGATGACTTCGATACGTCAGAAGATGTGTAGAACAAACAGGAACAGAGCCTCGGAGAGAATCGGCTACGTGGCAGCGAAGTGGCACTATTCTTGCATTTCTTTAGTTCGGAGGCGGCTTTGTTCGGCTCGCCATTTTTCGATATCCTCGTGGTGACCGTTGAGGAGGATTTCGGGAACGACGTGGCCGCGAAATTCACGAGGCCGAGTGTATTGAGGATACTCCAGGCCAGAATGCTCAAATGAAAACGAATCGAGGCGTGCACTTTGCTCGTCACCTAAGGTGCCAGGCACCAAACGCATGACCGAATCGATGATCGCCATCGCAGCCACTTCACCACCATTGAGCACAAAGTCGCCGAGACTCACTTGGCGGGGTTTGAGTATCTCGATAATTCGATGATCGAAGCCTTCGTAGCGGCCGCAGATTAATACCATGCGGGACAGAGTCGAAAACTGCTCGACCAGCGGTTGCCTCAAACGCTCACCTTGAGGCGAGAGCAAAACGAGTTCGGCTGGACGCGAATCCATCGCCAAGACGGACTCGACGCAGGTAACAACGGGCTCGACTTGAAGCAGCATCCCGGGACCGCCACCGTAGGGACGGTCGTCTACTTTTTGATGCTTGCGCGTGGCCCAACTTCGCAAAGAATGCAGATGGACTTCGATGAGGCCTTTTGAAATGGCCTTAGAAAGCAAACCTTCCCCGAGATAACCTTCGAACATCTCGGGGAACAGTGTGACAACATCGAAACGCATTAAGCCTGAACTGGTTTCTTCTTCAGTTTAGCTAAAGCGGTTGCTTGTTTTTCAAGGTGTGAACCGTTTTCGCCATACTTGCGAATCAGAACGGCGACCTTTTCACTAGGCTGAGCACCAACGCCAACCCAATAAGCAACGCGATCTTTCTTGAGAACAGCGCGAGCATCGGTATCGGCTACACTTGGATCGTAATAGCCAACTTCTTCCAATACGCGGCCATCTCGCATCGTTCGGCTATCGACGGCACATACACGGTAGAATGGACGACCCTTGCGGCCCATTCGTTTCATGCGAAGCTTAACTGCCATTTTCTATCGTACTCCGAGCAAAAATTTTCAATAAGGGTGTGTAAGTGTATTGACCATAGCGGGAAATGCTAGACCAAAATTGTGTCCATTTTACGGAGAGGGGCTATTTCCCCTTCCTTTTTAGTTTTCGGAGTTGCTTCTCCCGATCTTCTTTTTGTTTGGCTTTCTCTTTGGGAGAGAGTCGCTTTCCGGTATCGCCTTTGATCTTCATACCCCTCATCGAAGGGTCCTGGATCATGGTGTTTTGCATTTGCTGCAGCATGTTCATTTTCCCCGCAAGTCCTTGCGAGGCAGACATTTGCATCAATGGAGCAATAACCCCGAATTGGCGGGTTAGCTCGTTCACAACCGAGACAGCGACCCCTGCCCCTTTAGCGATACGATTGCGTCGATTGTTGTCGATAAGTTTTGGATTCCGTCTTTCGGCGGGGGTCATCGAATCGATCACACCGATCATCTTCCGCATTTCTCGATCGGTATCTTGACCTGCCAACAATTGGTTAATTTGCCCCATTCCAGGGAGCAAACCAAGCATTTTTTGCATTAACCCCGGCTTGGCCACTTTGAGCAGCAAATCTCGGAACTCTTGGAGCGTAAATTGACCGGAGGCCATTTTGGCTTCCAGCTTTTCCCGTTCTTGCTCATCGATAATGCGATGCGCCTGCCGGGCAACTTCCAAAATATCGCCCATTTCCAGAATTCGGCTGGCCATACCTTCTGGGCGGAATGGCTCCAGGGCATCCAAGTGCTCGCCCGTACCAATAAACTTGATGGGAACTTCGGTAACGTGTTTTACGGACAGCAATGCCCCACCACGAGCATCACCATCGAGCTTGGTCATAATGACGCCATCGAGTTCGAGCCGTTTATTAAACGCTCCCGCGCTGTTGACCGCGTCCTGCCCGGTCATACCGTCGACCACCAAATAAACTTGGTCGGGCTGAACTTTCGATTCGATTAATGCGAGTTCTTGCATCAGCGGTTCGTCGATGGCAAGACGGCCGGCGGTATCAAGAATTACAACGCGTGCCCCTGCTGCGCGGGCTTTGGCAACCCCTTCGCGACACACGCGCACGGGGTCATTAGAACCGAGTTCACTATAGACGGGAACGTTGAGCTGCCGCCCGATAACGTGCAATTGTTCGATAGCGGCAGGACGCTGCAAGTCGGCTGCCACCAGGTAGGGCTTTACCTTCTGTTCCAGCAATAATTGCGAGAGTTTACCGCAGGTTGTGGTTTTGCCTGAGCCCTGTAAACCGCAGAGCATAATGATGGTGACATCGTTGGACTTCAGCGGGATGGAAGTATCAACCGGTCCCAACAATTCGACCAATTCTTCATAAACAATTTTGACGAGTTCTTCGTTGGGACGGAGTGAAAGCAGCACTCGTTTGCCGACCGCTTTTTCGGTGACGCGATCCATAAAATCGCGCACGACGGGATAACTCACGTCTGCGGCGAGCATCGATTGCTCGACCAGTTGCAGACCTTCGCGCATGTTGCTTTCTGTCAGCTTTCCTTTGCCTCGAATGGACTTGAAAGCGGACTGTAAACCTTCTTTGAGACTCTCAAACATGTGCGGAATCCAAGGTAGCTACGAAACGGTTTAAACCCCGGATTTTAGTCGAGCGAGGCCCAAAAAGTAAATTGGCTGCAGGTGGAAACTGGTCGACAGAGTTGGGAATAGTCTCGGTTCTGAGAGGTGCTGAAAAATTTTCTGCGGAAAAAACGGGGCCGCAAACACCACCCTCCCAAGCGTCCTACTTATAAGGCGACCCTAAAGAACACGATCTAACTTCGCCCAAATCGCGTAAAGCTAGGGAACTTTCGGTACCGGAAGGGAATCGAATATCGGCAATATCGATTGTAGGGGAGTAATTCGGTTGAAGGTGAAGCGAAGCCGCAGGATGGTACGGCGAAATTCATTGCAAACTGGGGCACTCCAATTACAATCCACCAATGCACCCCTATTTACCTAAATTGCCCATCCACCCCAAAATTAACATTTTTGAGGGGTAGCAAGGCGGTAAAAAGTCGTCGTTTGTTGCTCATCTGTTCCGGGGATTGAAGCTGCCAGCCGAAGTGGCAACGGAAATCCTCATAATTATCCACCCAACGCAGAGGTTGGTTCATGGCCATCGGTGGTTCGGGAAAAAACGTGTTCGAATCGCGCAAACTACAACAGCGTCAACAGGTTCGTCGAAAAGCGCAAGCTCGACGTATGCTGCTGGAGTCCTTAGAAGCTCGTCAATTGATGGCCTTTGGTCCTCAATTGATCGGCATTCAACCCAACGAAGGATCGTTGCTGGAAGATGGACAGACGCGCAATGTTGCTCCTAAAGAATTAGTGTTGCGTTTCGATGATCAAGTCGCATTGGATGCCAACACTTTGTCTGGCATACAACTGGTTCGTTCTGGAGGCGATGGCTTCTTCGAACGAGCTACGGTTTCCAGCGACTTAGGATCCAACAACGGCGTTGTGCTTTCATTCACTGCTGCTGTTGCTGGTGTATCAGGCAATGGCATTCAACTTGTCTTTACCAGTGTGAATCGTACAGACAGTTCGGCTGCACGTATCTCGGTATCTAACCGTACGATCAGTCTTGAGCTCAACAACAATACCTTGTTGACCAGTACGGCACAGGACGTCATCAACGCGATTGATAACAGCCAAGCCGCACGTCAATTGATTTCCGTTAGTCGTTTGCGTGGCTCGGCCTTTACGCCAGTGGGTGGAACCGCTTCGGGTGTTTCTCCATTGACGTTAGCGGGTGCAAACGTTGCGGGTGCGATCACCAATCTTAATGCGGGCACCAACCTGCAAGTGCAGCTTCTCGCGCAGCAAACCGGTACAGCGGGACGCAATGTTCGCGTTCAAGTTACATCACGCGATCGAGGTGTGGGTGTAGCTCCAGGCGTGACTGTGAGCGGCACCATTGTGAGCGTTGAGCTCAACAGCAATTTCTCGACTCCGACGACAGCTACAAGTTTCATCAGCGCCATCAACGGCACTCCAGCCGCATTGGCATTAGTTCAAGCTCGCTTGGTTAGCGGTTTGGGCACAACAGTTGTTGGCAACCGAGCAATTACTTACTCGCCGCTGTTGTTGACGGGTGGAAGCGACGTACCAATCGTTCCAGCTTACATCGGTTTGGGCAGCACCGATCGCGAAGTTGTCGTTCGATTTGGCGAGACTTTGCCAGATGATTTGTATCGTCTTGAAATTTTGGGCAACGGCAGTACTGCCTTACGCAACACGGACGGCGAAGCCTTCAATGGTGGCGTTAGCAAATCGATCGAGTTCAACTTAGATCTGGGTGCACGCATTCAAGCGATTGTGCCACAGCCTGTAACGCGCGATCCAGTTACCAACTTGCTGAGCCAAGAGCGAAATCGTATCGACGTCTATTTCAACGACGACGACTTAAACACTGCGTTGGCATCCAACGTCAGCTTCTATCAATTGGTATACACGTCGGGTACTGGCACCAACGCAGACGACATTGTGTTCACCCCGACCCGCGTCGAATACAATGCGTCGACCGATCGTGCAAGTTTGTTCTTTGCTCGCAATCTTGATCGTTTGGTCCACCCGAGCACCGGTGCAGATCTTCCGATTTCAGAACTCCGTTTGCGAATTGGTTCGAACGAAGCGATTCCTGCCGCTCCAAACACTTTGACTCCAGCCGCTGATGCTGGTGACAGTTTCACATCTTCGCTGAATGTCAGCGGCAGCTGGACGCCATCTGCCACTTCATCGGCTTCGTTGGAAATTACAGCCGCTATTGCTAATACCTCGGCTTATGTACTTGATTTCCCTGGCAGCAACAC
>JBILTA010000422.1:0-5213 GCA_044371785.1 Pirellulaceae bacterium
CTATGGAACAGACGATCGCCAATGCGTCGGTAGGGCGACGCTGGCGAGATTGGGGCTGGGCGATGGGTGGCTGGTATCTATTTGGAGCTTGGCTGACGGGTGTCTGGCTATTGAGTCTGCTCTTTGTTTATCGATATGGACAATTGATTGTTTTGTTGTTTCAAGGAAGCAGTAAAGCGTCAGTGGAATTGATGCAGATGGTAAGTGTTACGGCGCGGCAATTGGGGGTGAGCAAGCCGGGGGCGGTGATTTTATCGCCTGGGGTGTCGGGGCCATTGTTGATGTTTGCAGGCCGAACGACTCTTGTTTTGCCGCAAGATTTTGAAGAGCGATATGGATCTGAAGGTTGTCGAATGGCGATTGCACACGAATTGGCTCATCATCGTCGAGGCGATTTGTGGTGGAATATAATAACTGCAGTGGTGTCGATTGCTTTGTTTTTTTGGCCACCTGCATGGATTGCAGCCAGGCGATATTACTTAGCAATGGAAATGGCGTGTGACAACGAAGCGATTCGTCGAGCCCGCCTGAGTTTGGTGGATTATGCGGAATTGTTGGTGCGATTGTTGGATGATCGGCGCGATCGGGGGATTAGCGCCGTTTCATTGTCGATGGCCTGGGCGGGATCATTTAGAGCTTTGTCTGAGAGGATTCGGTTTATGAAAGTGGACGTACAGAAATTTCGAGTTCGCCAGAATTTTTCAATGGCGATGGCTTTGCTTGTTTTGGGGGTGATGGCGGTTCCTGTTACAGTCGGGCAGGAGCAAGAAGAGAGCAAGCCAAAGTCAACAGGTTCAAGTAAGTTAGATAACAGTCCCAAGAGTCTGGATAAGAAAGAGGAGAAGAAGAGCGGTGGTTCGACCTCGTCGTCCTCGTCTGCCTTTTCGTCTGGGGGAGGATTTAGCTTTGGTTCCAGCGGAGGCCAAGGTGGAACGTTCTTTCGAAGCGGTGGTGGATCGGGTGGAATGGCAGGGGGTGGTGTGGTTGTTGGTGGTTCGGCCAGTGCGTCTTCAGGTACGCCGGACGATCAAGTGCCGAGTGAATCGCCCGGTTATCGTTCAGGTTCAACTGGCAGTCGCTCCAGCGGAACAAAGAGTGGCCGCTCGTTCGCCTCTGGCGGTGTAACGACCAGCAATGGGCTGACGGTAACGCAGAATGTTGAAGATGTGGATGGCGTGAGCGTAAAGACCACCCGTATCAAAGATAAAAAGAACGACGTGACCATTGTAGAGAATGAAATGGATGGAATCACGGTAACAATACGCACACCTGTTAAAGGAAAAGAGGATAAAGTAAAAACCGTCAAGGCAGATGACGCTGAGCAGCTCAAGAAGGAATCTGCCGAGGCCTATCGGTGGTATAAGAAATATGCTTCTGGGCCTGCTGGTTCGGTGTCGATTCAGAACGGTGGTGCAAATGCGATGGCAGGTGGAAATGCGGGAGGTTTCGCAGGTGGTAATGCGGGTGGTGCAGCTGGCGGCGCGGCAGGTGGTTTTGGTTTTCCAGGCAATGGTGCTGGCAATCCCGCCAAAGCGATGATGGAGCAGCAGATTCAACAGATGATGAACGAAACCAACGATCCCGTGATGAAATCCCAACTGCAATCAGTTCTTGATCGGATGAAAGAGTCTGAGCAACCGCAAAAAGAAGACGAAGCCGACGATTCGCTGTAGTCTGATTCTGCAGAGGGATTCAAATTTTCTTGGTATAGCATGGAGCAGGCTTTAGCTGTTCCATGCTATTTTTTTTGCTGGCACAGGTGCGGTCATTCTCATTGAAAGAATACACCTAGTTTAGTGTTTTCGGTGCCGTCCGAATTTTCTCCTAATTCGGTGATGCGACCTTGGAAATTCGTTTATCTAAGTCAGTAGTTTGGGCGTCGCATCAGCTATTCCCTTTCGCGATCCAACACGCGAGGTAGTACGATGCATTCAAGACGCATGATCTCAAAATTCGCTTACCACTTCACCACCGTTGGTGCTATGAGTAGCGCGGCAAACACTGATCGACCATACCATCGATGATGAAACGTGCGGAGCCATCGGCGAAGGCGACGTTAGTGATGATGGCGATGGCGAAGAGCAGTTCTGCTAGCGTGAAGGCTGCGCGCCACGAGTGATTGAGTGATTTAGGCAGGTGGTCAGCCTTTGGTAATCGGTTGGCGACATTTAGCTATAGCATGCATGCGGAGTGCAGGTGATGTAGCTATGGATCTGCATGGCTGGTGCAGACGCATATAAAACACGACTTGGCTGTCGAGTTTTTTCTTGGTGGGAAGTGGAGTGGGGTGGATTGAGAGGGAGGGGTTTTCGTGGGTGATGGTGGGCGGCCAAGGGGAGCCAATTGATTACCGAAGCGGGAATTTTGCGGGCTGAATTTGGATCAATGTGGCGAATTTTCTGAGAATTGCTGGCCAAAACGGCGTTCATGCGACATGAAAGTCACGAAATGGGATTTGCGAAAAAAAAGTCGTGTGTTATACAAGATTACGGAAAAGAAAGCTCGATAAAGAATCCGGTACGGGGCCGTTAGAATCGAGTCGTTGATAGCAAAGGACTTGGCCAAACCATGCACGCTTCTCCTCACCTCAAGCGATTGGAAGCAGAGAGCATCTTTATATTGCGAGAAGTAGCGGCGGAGTTTGAGAATCCGGTGCTGCTTTATTCGATTGGTAAGGACTCTTCAGTCATCTTGCATTTGGCACGAAAAGCCTTTTACCCTGCCAAGCCGCCATTTCCGTTATTGCACATCGATTCAACTTGGGAGTTTCGCGAGATGATTGAGTTTCGCGAACGCTATGCTCGGCAGGAGTTAGGCCTAAATGTGCTCGCATATCACAATGAAGAAGGGGTGCGCGATGGCATAAATCCTTTCGATCATGGTGCAAGTTACACCGACATTATGCGCACCCAACCTCTCAAGAAAGCGTTAACGCATTTCGGATTCGATGCAGCTATTGGAGGCGGCCGGCGAGACGAAGAGAAATCGCGTGCCAAGGAGCGAGTCTTTTCTTTTCGTGATCGCAATCATCGCTGGGATCCAAGAAATCAACGTCCTGAACTTTGGAATCTTTTTAATACTTGGAAGGCTCAGGGAGAAAGTATTCGAGTTTTTCCCATATCGAATTGGACCGAATTGGATGTTTGGCAATACATCCTCCAAGAGCGAATTCCCATCGTGCCACTCTACTTGGCCAAGCAGCGTCCTGTCGTAAAACGTGGCAATGATCTGATCGTGGTCGACGATTCGAGAATGCGGCTATTGCCCAACGAGCAACCTGAAATGATGAAGGTACGTTTTCGCACTTTGGGATGTTATCCAGTAACGGGAGCGACGCCTTCGGATGCAGAAACTTTAGAGGATATCGTATTTGAAATGCTCAATGCTCGCTGTTCAGAACGGCAAGGTCGAGCTGTTGATCGCGAAGAAGCAGCAGCCATGGAACGTAAGAAGAAAGATGGATATTTCTAGCGACACTTGAGGTACGAAGCGTGTGTCGAGTGTAATGAGTTCATGTGAGTTGTTTCCAAGAAACTATTGATGCGGATGGGGCGGGTTATGGATCTAGAAACGCAAGTGCACTCGCAGTTGGCATTACACAACTCGAAAGATCTGTTGAGGTTTATTACTTGCGGGAACGTAGATGATGGCAAGAGTACATTGATTGGTCGGTTGTTGCTCGAAGCAGGAGCGATCTACGAGGACCAGATTGAGGTCTTGCAGCATGAATCAACCAAGTTTGGGACAACAGGGGGGCGACTAGACACGGCTCTTCTTTTGGACGGACTAGAGGATGAGCGGCAGCAAGGGATCACGATTGATGTGGCCTATCGTTACTTCACGACGCAGCGTCGAAAGTTTATCTTGGCGGATTCGCCTGGACATGAGCAATTCACTCGCAATATGGCTACGGCGGCATCGACAGCCGAGTTGGCCATTGTGTTGATCGATGTCACGAAAGGGGTATCGGTGCAGACCCGCCGTCACGCTTTCATTGCATCATTGTTGGGTGTGAAGCATTTGGTGTTGGCGATCAATAAGATGGATTTGGTTCAATACAGCCAAGCCATATTCCAGCAAATCGTCGATGACTTTAGTGAGTTCTCGCGTCATTTGGACTTAGCCGACGTATACGCGATTCCGTTATCAGCACTCGAGGGAGACAATGTAACGCAGAAATCACAGAACATGGCTTGGTATCAAGGTCAAACATTGCTTGGCCATCTAGATCATGTGCGGATAGAAGACCAATCGATCCATGCTCCGATGAGATTTCCCATACAGCGTGTCAGTCGCCCCGATGCGAGTTTTCGTGGGTTTAGCGGTACGCTCTGTTCCGGCTCTCTTCGCTGCGGCGAAGAGGTACTCGTGCTGCCGATGGGAAATAGGGCTCGTGTCAAATCGATGTTGACCATGGATGGTGAAATGGAGCAAGCTGTAACGCATGATGCAATGACCATTACGTTGGATCGAGAGCTAAATTTGGCTCGCGGTGACATGTTGGTTCACTGTAACGCTGCCCCACGCGTGACAACGGAGTTGGAGGCGACGCTAATCTGGATGTCCGAGCAACCACTCATATTGGGGAAACGTTATTGGCTCAAGCAGACAACGCGGAAGACTCCATGTGAAGTCAAGTCGCTACATTTTAGGACAGATGTGAATTCTTTGGTCCGGGTCTCGGCTCCCATTCTGCGTTTGAACGAAATCGGTTTCTGCAGTGTAAAGACGACCGAACCGCTAATGGTTGATGACTATCGTGCCAATCGGGGCACGGGATCTTTCATCTTGGTTGATCGAATTACGCACGAAACGGTGGCAGCTGGATTAATTGGTGTTGGTGCTGGGTTAGCGGGGGAGGGGAATTGGACAACTGCTGCCCATGTGGATCAACCACAGCAGCGCCGAAGTTTAGTCGGCGATCTTGATCGATCTCGGCGATATGGGCAGCAACCTGGAACCGTATTGATAACGGGTTTAAGCAGTTCTGGAAAAACAACGATTGCTTTGTTGCTTGAGAAGTTACTCTTTGAAGCTGGCAAAACGGTTGTTGTATTAGATGGCCAATGGCTGCGTATGGGGATTAGTCGAGATTTGGCATTCTCGGCCGAGGAGCGATCAGAGAATCTGCGTCGAGGGGCTGAGATTGCCAAACTGCTCAATGATTCCGGGCAAATTTGTATTGCCGCTTTTGTGGCGCCGAGTGCTTGGGT
>JBILTA010000423.1:0-5211 GCA_044371785.1 Pirellulaceae bacterium
CAAGGGTGCGTATGTTGTCGCCGTGAAAGACAACCAACCCACATTGCTTGCTGAGATCGAATCGATGGTAATGACAAAGCTCGAAGGTGTAAAGGAAGACTTAGAGTCGCGAGTCATTAATCTCTCAGAGCAAGGTCATGGGAGAATCGATGAAAGAAGCTATGGAATCATCACGCTGCCCAAGGACTCGCCCCTGAAGAAGTCTTGGCCTTCGGTGAAAGCAATTGGTTATGCCATACGCATCACTCAAGATGTGAAAGGGAATGAGAATTTTGAGAATCGCTACTTCATCATTAATCGCTATCTTGCAGTTTCTACATTTGCATCGGCCGTACGCAATCATTGGTCGATCGCGGCGATGCACTGGACTCTGGATGTTACTTTCCGAGAAGACTCGCAACAGACAAGCGAACGCACGTTGGTCAACAACTTAAGCTGGCTGAGGCGTTTTGCCATTTCGATGTTGAAGCGAGGTCAGAAAAAGGGCGAAAGTATCGTGGGACGCATGGAAATGGCTGCCTACAATACAGACATACTTGAACAAGTCCTTTGTGGGTAATAACTTAATTGTGCGTTGGCCGTGCGACCGACGAGGAAATCACCCTGCGTTAGAACGGCAGACTCTCTCGGTATCGTAGTTTGCTTGTCAGCCGTCGAAACGTTCGAGGCTAACTGAGGTACGTCGGGCAATGTCGATTCAGGGGTGCTTTTGATGATCGAGGGTGATGCTTGTTTCTCAGTAGGTCTAAAACTCCAGACTGCCAAACTAGCTGTAATCAACAATATCGCAGCCGTGGCTTACCAACCAATGGTTGTAACTGCCGTGTCTGCTTAGAACTCTTGGTGTCGACTCTGCTTGAGTCCCCCTTCAATAGCGATTCTAGGTTTGGGAGCCCTTCAGATCGCGGTACAATCGCTTGATGTGATGCTTTGATTCCTGCATACGTTTGCTGAAAAGTAGCAAATTCCCCACAGCAAATATCGCAACCTGCGATATTCGATTGAAACGTTTGTCGCTGCTCGGGACTCAAGTCTGCATCGCGGAACGCGTCGAAATGACGGGGATTAGGCAGTTAGTCACGCGGAACTCGCTGTTGCCACATTTTTCGCATGCTGGAACGGGCTACGGATAAGTTGGCTTTAACGGCATCGGAACTAATGTTGAGCACTTCAGCGATTTCGCCTTGAGAGAGCTCTTCACCCACAACAAGGGTTAGTACCATCCGTTGTCGTTCGGGCAATTGCATCATGGCTTGGTGTGATTATTGAACTTGTTCGCGTTGATCGATGATATCGATCGGTTCAGGATCGTTCGCTGCCAAAGGGAACTGAATCGATTGATCCCTAACTCCTCTTCGTACAGTTTTTTGACGTTGGAGCAACGGCACTGATCGCGCCATATGTTCGAATCGATTCGAAATAACCGAACGCGCAGCGCTGCTAGGCTGTCGAGTTGAGCAAGGGATCGCATCGCACTCACGACCGCATCTTGGGCCAAATCCTCGGCCAAATGTGATTCGCCACATAACCGATAAAGATAGCGGTAAAGGCAACGCAGCAGTTCGACGAGCTTATGGCGCACAGTGTCTTCCTGTGCCTATATCTACTGATTGCTGAAGTCCCGAATGCAGCGAACGATCCATCAACAAATAAGTAGACGTTTGGGATGAGCAAAGGTAAAAAGGAATTTTACAGATTGGAAATAATCCTCGATACCAAGGTACTTTGCCCCCACTTAAGTGCTAGAGATATTCATTTGCTCTTGTGCCCGGAGGGCTGGTACATCCTCTGCCGGGGTCGAAGGCCCCGATTACAATCGGAATTTAAGTATGATAACTCGTCGCCCTTTTTTATTCAGTCTTACGGCAGGAGTTCTATTGGCCATGGAGCGTAAAGTTTATTCGCGAGATTGGAATTCTGTAGCGACGATTATCGAGCAAGCGGTGGACAACAACCTCTTGCGAGCCGCATCGGTCTGTTTGCGAATCAAGGATGAGGTATTTGAACACCAATACGGAGCGGCTACATCCCGTCGATCTGCTTTTCTATTAGGCTCGATTACCAAGCCGATGGCGATCACGGCGGTGATGACACTTTATGATCAAGACGTTTTTAAACTTGATGATCCTGTAGTAAAATATTTGCCTGAGTTTCGCGGTGAACGCCGCGACCAAGTTACGATTCGCCATTTATTGACCCACACGTCAGGTCTTCCAGATCAGTTGCCTGACAACGATCAGCAGCGGCGATCCCATGCGAACTTGCAGCAGTTTTCTGCTCGAGCAGTTCAATTGAAGCCCCGGTTTCAACCCGGAAGTGAGTATGAATACTCGAGTATGGGCATTCTGCTCGCGTGCGAGATTGCAAGCCGCCATACAAAACAAACCATCCCCGATCTTGTAGATGCCACCGTTCTGCAGCCATTGAAAATGGAGCATTCATGTTTGGGCCGAAAGAAATTGGACCAGCAAGATATTGTTGCTGTGCAAACCGAATTTGCCGCTCCGGAGGCTGGTGGCGGAGATCCGACTGCCAAGAGTTGGGACTGGAACAGCGACTATTGGCGAGATCTTGGTGCACCGTGGGGCGGCATGCACGCCACGGCCCATGATGTCGCGTTGTTCCTCGATACATTCTTGCAACACGACGGAAAGATTCTTCGTCCCGAGACGAGTCGTTTGATGATCCGCAATCACAATCCCGCGCAGCTCCCCTCCCGTGGACTCGGCTTCGACACTGGCTTTGAAGAATTTGGGATGTCCCCAGGGAGTTCTATCTTCGGCCACACCGGTTCCACTGGCACGATCGCTTGGGCCGATCCAACCACAGATTCGGTCTGTGTTATCTTGACCTCACTACCCGGCGCGGCAATCAAAAACCACCCACGCCTGCTCGCTTCGCAAGCCTTTGCGAAACTAGGTTAATCCGCTCCGCTAAATTCCGAAATTTCCCCAACCCTTCGTCAGTAATCAACCGCGCCGCCTGATCTATCTGAACGCCCTATTACTTTCCGAATTTCGAACATCATTTTGGTGAAGATCGCTTCGGTAGAACCCAATTTTTCCTTGGAAAATGACACGTGTATCCATCTGGGTACCGGACTAGGTAATCTTGGTGTTCCGGTTCCGCTTCCCAGAAATCACCAAAAGCCTCAACCTCTGTTACAACCTTACCTGGCCACAATCCAGAAGCGTTCACGTCTTCAATGGTGTCTAAAGCAACTTGCTTTTGTTCTTCGCTGGTATAGAAAATTGCGGAGCGGTAAGAGGTTCCAACATCATTACCTTGACGATTTTTCGTCGTTGGATCATGGATCTGGAAAAAGAACTCGAGCATTTTGCGAAAATCGGTCTTCGAGGGATCAAAAACTACTTCGATCGATTCAGCGTGTGTACCGTGATTGCGGTACGTAGCATTCTTGACATCACCGCCCGAATAACCAACCCGCGTTGAAACGACACCTGGTTGCTTACGAAAGAGATCTTCCATTCCCCAAAAACATCCTCCCGCCAAAATTGCCTTTTCCGTTTTCATTTTTGGCTCCGATTGAGTCTCTACTTTTAAACTTGACTTGGATTGTTCAGGCTGTTGAGCACAACCTGCGAGTGATGCACAGGCGACGAAAAAAAACGATATACCAGTGCAAATCATTTTTGATGACCCAATTGACTGAAACATGCCTTACCTCTCCACCTCTCCATTACGTTATATTTCGTGACATTCTACAGCACGTGGATGCTTCACGAAATACGGCATCTGACACCGCTAGACACCCTCAACAAAAGTCACCGCACCCGTATTCGCACCCATTGGTGAACGCAAAATGCAACTTACGCTACAGAAACATCTGCTTAACCATGAACAGGTGCAGGATATAGCAAGATGTGGTAGTGACGTGGGCTCGGTTCATTTCTGGCGTCGCTTTACCACGACAATCGGTTGAGCCGATTCACCCTTCGCTTCAGCCATGGCTCGCCCTTGATCAACGGCCTGTTCTATCAGTCGGACCACCGCTGGGGTACGAGTTTCCACGGTACTTTTTAGCCGGATGTGTCGAATGAGCTTGCCCGTGCCAGCCAAATGTTTGTCAGGATCGTCGAGCTCCGTTCCTCGATCGAAGTCCAGATTCACATGCTCCGCATAAGTCGCAATATGAATGAAGCCTTGCCCTTGCTTCCCAGTGAAAGTAAACGCATTGGAGCTGCAGTAAGTCTCTTAGATGATCTCGCTAAACTTTCCAGCTACCTTGAGCACGGCCTTTCGAGCCGCGAGCGTTTTTTTGATGACACCGTCTTCTCGACCTTGCATCAGTTCACGAAGAATCAACTCCATTTCATTTTTCGAGCCAGCCATGTTAACCTTTCTTGAAATACTGAATGGCATGGGCAATGTTTCCCTCGGTATCCGCAAACTTTACAAGCACACCCACGGGTGGAATCTCAATAGGTTTTACCACGATTGTTCCTCCATGGTTCAGAATCGTGGCTACCATTTTCTTGACATCCTCGCCGCGAGGGGAGTGTCGCGAGTCAACTTCATGTGTCGCGAGTTCATGGCGGCCCTAAACATTGAACTACTTAGGTTGAGTGGTTACATTCTCCAGTTTTTGAAAGCGGTGACTTCCTATTCATAATCGAAGAATACGAAGGGAAGCTCATTTGAACTATGCTTCATTCACCGAAACGGACCGTTTGCGGAAATCCTTCAAATTGGTCACCCGGTTTCGGATTCGATGTATCAAATTGGTAACGCCACATTTCGATCACTGCGGATTTGCGATCGGGGGCGATGATCACGATTCCGTGACCTGAGCCCTTACTTTGTGCGACGACTTCAGGCAGATCCATTTCACGCGGCTTAAGGGTGTTGCTTCCCTTTTCAGGATTAGCAGCAGCTAAGACTGTAAATTTATTGCCAAAGGGATCGGTGAAATCCCCTGTGATCGTATCGTCTTCGGGCCACCAAGCGCGGGGAAAACCGTTGGCTGTTCCGGGTACCATAAATGCCCAAGGGCCATCGTTCCAATCATCGATGCCCTGCCTAACTAGCAGTCCAAGGTGTTGGTCGCCATGAAGCATCAAGGTGCGGTTTCCCTTTAAAGGTTGCAGCGCACGTTGACGTCCCGATCTTGGCCAGCCGTTGCTGTCCAGGTCAAAACGGTTCTTCTTCAATTCGGCGCCGGCGTGGGTGTGGCCCTTGCAGAAAATAGTC
>JBILTA010000424.1:0-5209 GCA_044371785.1 Pirellulaceae bacterium
CGGTCGGGTCAAACAAAAATCGCTCGCGATTTGGTACTTCAAATGCGATATCGAGAATTCGAGATACACCTGGCTGCAATGTTTCATTCGCCAAACCACTAGTGATGTCCCAATAAAAACTCCCCGTTATCGAAGCAGGCCACGTCGCTTGCTCACGCGCCACCGCTGGAATCACGCCATGATAGTCCACCGCACTTACGGTAGGATCGCTGAGCTGCCCGGCAACTAATAATATCGGACCACGCAAAGGCACCGTCGTGGTGTTGGTGATCTCAATTCGAGAATAGACTCGGTTTGTATCCTCATCAAACCAAGTGTTAAAATGCTCCAGCTTGATTCCGTCGGGGAGCCAACCCATGTTCGACCAATTCACAGGGCTACCCCAATTGGGTACAGCATAGTCATAACCGCTACTCGATAAACGGCCATAAGGGACGGGGCTGCTCGATAAATATTTCGGCGTCGCGCGGATCTCGACACGCGACTTTTCATCGGCATCGTTCCCCACCAAACGCCGAATCAAACGAAATGGCGTTCCCGCAGGTAAATGTTGCACATCGACCGTCACCGTACCTGTCGCTAAATCATAAATCAACCCGGGACCCGTACTGACTAAGCCCCCTTCTGAGATGTTGAAGAAGGCATCGCGACTGAGCGCCGTAATACCTACCAAGGGACGATCTTGCATATCGACCAAGGCTAACTCAAACGCATCGCGCATGATCCGCTTATCGGTAGCATCAAATTGCAACTGGCGATACGAAATCTCTAACGCTTCAGTATCCACTGGTAACTCATGCTCTGAAATGTAAGCGGTCGATAAGCGTTCCCCTTCCTGCAATAGAACCCAAGCAGGGGCAACTTCTATCAAGAACGTCGCTCGATCGGTCAGTTGCGGTGAACCGGAATCGCGAACCTCAATCGTAATCGGATAAATGCCCAGCGGTGTATTGGCTTGCGTTGACCATTGCAATCGACCTGCATTCCCATCCAGTGTCAGACCAGACGGCACGTTACCGACCAAGGCATAAGTCAGCGTATTGACCGGTAAGTCGCGATCGGTAGCACGCAGTGAGACAACTAACGAATCGCCAGGTGAAATGACTTGATCGGAGATCGGCTCCAATCGCGGTGCTACGTTCACTTCACGTACCGTAATCGGAACCGTTAACTGTCGGCTCAGCGCTGGAATTCCCGTATCGGTTACTTCCAAGACCAATTCATACACGCCACTCCCCTGCTCTTCCGTCGGTTGCCACTGCACGGTACGCGTACCGGAGTCCCACTCCGCTCCATCTGGCAACGACACCGCGCGATATGTCAAATGGTTCGCCGGCCAATCAGGATCCGTAGCGAAAAAGGTCTTCGACCATAACACCTCTTCATCGATCACTTGCGGACCAGGATCGCTCCACACCGGCGGGCGATTCGCTTCCAAGACTTGAATCTCAAACGACGCCTGAGTCGCTTGGGCCGGCTCGTTGGTGTCGAAGACTTCTACGGCCAATGTCAATACTTGCGGGCCTTGCTGTTCCGTCGGTGTCCAAGTCAACACACCCGATGGAGATAAGGTCATACCGTTCGGTAAAGCGTGCAAAGCTCGATAGCTGATCGATTGCCCCGGATATCTTGGGACACCTGGCAATGAATACGACCAAGCCACTTCTTCGGTGATTACTTGGTTGTTTGGCGCGGGAGAAAACGTCGGGGCGCGATCTTGAGGCTGAGATACCAACACCCGAAAACTGGTGCGGTCCGTTAGCGAGGGTGTTCCATCATCAATCACCTCCACGGTTACTGGAAAGACACCCGCTGTCTTGGCTTGATAAACGATCGCGCCGCTGTGCGCATCGATCGTCATACCTGTCGGCGCATCGACGAGCCGATAACGCAGCATATTATTCGGTCGATCGGGATCGGTCGCGCGGGCTACGACGTTTGTCAACGACTCATTGACCGCCAAGCTCACGTCGAACAATGGACTGAGCTGCGGAGGTCGATTGACTTCACGCACTTCGATCGTCACCGTTTGAGTGGAGCTTAAGTTGGGTGAACCCGAATCGCGGACGCCCACAACGATATCGATTTCCGTGGGACCAACCGATTCATCAGGCCACCAACGGATGATCCCTAGCTGCGGATCGATCGTCATGCCGATCTGCAGCGTGTTGGGTTCTATGAAGTAGGTCAACGATTGCTGCGGAATGTCGGGATCGGTCGCAGTGATTTGAAACTGTAGCTGGCTCTCTTCATCGACGCTGACACGTGTCGGAGCGACAAGCACTGGCGAACGGTTGACTTCTAAGACGGTAATCTCAAACGTGAGCCGTGTCGGTAAGTCGGGACGCAAGATGTCATGAGCCAATAGCGTTACGGAATATACGCCCGGACCATCCGCTTCGGTCGGCCGATATAAAAACAATTCTCGCAGCGGATCGATGGTCGCTCCAAACGGAGCATCGTTGGGATCGAGTCCCAATTGGACCACCTGTCCTTCATAGGCAGGTATAATTTCTAGAGGGATCGATAGGAGTTCTTCTTCGCGAATCGTTTGCGGTGGGATCGCTTGAATACGCGGACGCGATTGCAGTTCGGGGCCACTGGTCCACACACCACCTCGATCATTTTCACCACGACCGCTCCAAGCAAACGTTGGATTGACACCTTGCCCCCAGACGACGGCTGAAAATTGTTGATGCCCGGAAGCATAACCGAGCGTAATGGTATGGACGGGTAATTCATCTTCGATCGATTGGCCTGCTGGATCAAAGACCGATGCGACCACTTCCCAACCACTTCCATTCCAAAGGCCGCGCGTCCAGCTGATCACAAACCGTCCGTCACTAGAGACAGCGATATCGGGATCTTTCTGTACGCCACCACTTTGTCGATTCACGCGAAACGGTTCGGCGATTAATGTTCCTGCAGGCGAGAGCCTTTGCGCAGCGATGTTCCATTGTTGTTGGGCGGGATCAAAAGCAGACCATGTAACGATTGATTCACCGTTGGGTAGTGTGGCGACGCGCGATCGTACTTGTGTGCCTGCCAGTTCGGGACGCTCAGCCGAGGCGCCGATGAGCAGCGGATCGGTGAGCGGTTGCAATTGCGAATTGAGTTTCCGCACAAAGATATCCCAAGCGGAATCGCCTCCCGTGCGGCGGCTCCAAGTGACATAGATCGAGCCATCGTGGGCGACATCCACACTGGGAAAATCATGACGAACGGCATCGGGGGAGTGAAGGAGAACTTGCGGACCGAGTGGTTGGCCAGCTTTTGAGAATCGGCGGGCGTAGACCCCAGAGGCATCTTCGCGACTGGCCCCTGCCCACACGACGACAAGTGAACCGTCGGGCATGAGGGCTAGGTCAGCATGTTCTTGGACCCCTTCGATATGTTGATTGACGATGACTTCGCCGCTGAGTGGTTGTCCTTGAGAATTGAACCAACGAAGGAAGACGCCGAAGGTATCGCGAAGACCGGCAACTTCATCGCGGCCACGGCCTTGCCACACGATAGCGAAGTTGCCGTTATCGGAGACCACGACCGAAGGAGTGGATTGTTCTTGGCGTCGTTCGACGTTAGCGAGCAGCACATCGCGCGGTGGAGCGTTATGCGGGTATTGGCGATAGAAGACTCCGTCGGGATCATCATCGCGATAGCCGGCGTAGACGATGACTCGATCGCCTTGGGAGTTGACGGCGAGCGCGGTGGATTGTTGATCGCTCGATTGGAGGCGAGGTATGAGGTTATTGACCAGTTGTTCTTGGGCTGAGGCATCCATGAGGAGCCGCGTTTCGAGTGTTTCCAGCAGTGCGGTTCGAAAACGTTGGCGTTTATCGTGGGAGTGAGTGGAGGCCTTGCGCGAGAACATAGTTGCGAGTGTCCGACCAGAGAAGAGGCGACAAGAGGTCAAGCATGCGATGGCGGGCAGGCTACAACTGGCGACGAGTCGAGTCAAAAAAATGTATTGAGTTCGAATCGATTTTCCTGAAAATAAAGGTGAGGGTCCATTCGATGGGGGGCAGGAAATTAATACCTTTAAGGGGGTATGCTGCGCGAGAGAGGAGATGGAAGAGAGGTGAGCAGGAGAGCATGTCAGGAGAGATTTTCGGTCTGGTTGGATCGTTTAGCCCGTTGCCGAAGGCTAGGCTTCCAGCCGCAAAGCTCTCCGTCCGGGCGCTCCAATGTGCTTCGCAGCGAGTTATTGTCACACGAATACGCACTGCGAAACACATTGGATCACTCGGACGACACGTACTGCGGCGGGAAGCCCTATCCTTCGGCCGCGGTGCGCGAGAGCAGGAGATGATAGAACAGGCGATCAGGAGAGCTTAGGAATATTGCATTCGTTCTGTAGCCGGTCAGGCTTAACCTTCTGTTCAGGGGAGAAGCGACGTTCATGCTGGTCCAACTATTGAGTGCAATAGAAAAAAACTTCGATTGCGTGAGGAACGCGTACAAGTGTACGTATTTTTCTGAGGCCGCTGAAATGGAAGCGATCATCACACACAATAACTCGCTTCGAAGCACATTGGAGCGCCCGGACGGAGAGCTTTGCGGCTGGAAGCCTAGCCTTCGGCAACGGGCTAAACGATCCAACCAAGCCGAGAGATTAACTTTTCATTTTATCGCGAAGTGAATTGGCTAATGCTTGAAGGTCCATGCCGCGTAAGGTCCCTTCCAACATCTGGGGCAACAATCGAGGTGTACACGCAAAACAGGGAATGCCGATACTTGAAAGCTTCTTCGCTAGATTCTCGTCAAAACAAGGTGTTCCCGAATCGTTTAACGCCAATAAACACAAGCATCGCACCCCACTTCCCACCATCTCGGTCAACCGTTGTACCAACTGAGCTTGATTGCCACCCTCAAACAAGTCGGTAATCATAATGAAGATCGTCTTCGTCGGCTCTTCGATAAACTGCTGACAATAAGTCACCGACTTGTTGATATCGGTGCCGCCACCCAACTGCACTCCAAAGATCATATCCACGGGATCGTTGCCACATTTCTCCGTCAAGTCGACCACCTCAGTGTCAAACGCGACCACATGTGTCTTTAGCGCTGGCAATGAAGCGAAAATCGACCCGGTCACTGCACCATATACCACGGAGTCTGCCATCGAGCCGCTCTGATCCATGTCGACAATCACCGTCCAATGGTTCGTCTTCTGGGATCGAGAATGAAAATAAACTCGCTCTGGAACAAT
>JBILTA010000425.1:0-5183 GCA_044371785.1 Pirellulaceae bacterium
GTTCGTCACGCAGAGTTTGAATACCCAACCATCGGCTGGCAAGGAAAAGTTCGTGTGCTGCCATCCACAAGCTTGTTGCAAGTGCTAACGCAGCCAGCAAAAACATCGGTGTCAATGTCGCTCTCGGCAGCGTCAACCGGAAGGTCGAAGTGGTGTTGATGCGCTCAAAGCGACAATAGAGCCAGGGCAAAAACCCAAACAGAAACGCCGTAATAATGATATTTAGAATCAAGCGGAAACTGATCGAGCTATCTCTCAACTGTCCAACAAGATTCGACAGGATGAAATAAACGGGAAACAACATGGCCAGGAATAGTGCCATCTGATCAAAGCGTGGATAGTGGTGCGTTTCCAATGGCCGCGAAAAGAGTTCTCGCCATGAGCCGCGACTACCATGCAAGACGGCATCGTTCCCAAAGAGCCGAGCTGCGATTCCGATTGCAGCTCCAGCGTAAACCATTGTTGAGACTATGGCCGCCAATGCGAGTGCCAAGTCGGCTTTACCCAGCAACAAATCGCGAGCCAGCAACACGATGTTAACCAATGGAATGCAGGCTAGCAGAGGAGTGAACTCGATGCCTGGCACGAGGCTCAGTACACCTGGTGCCAAAGCGAGCAGCATCACCGGAATCAAGTACGCCTGGGCTTCCTTGAAGCTCTTGGCAAAACTTGTGAGCGTCAGCATAACCGCCGAAAAGAACATTGCGAACAAAACCAATAGGCAGAACACTTGAGAAAGTGCTGTGATAGAAAGCGCTTGTTCACCCAACAGGGCTTTGCCCAGTCCAGTCACATAGAGTGTGGTAAACATCGACCCAAGATTGGCGATAGCTGTTAGAAGCGCGACCGTAACAACGGCGACATATTTGGCAAACAGCAAGGACCAGCGTGGCGCAGGCGATGCGATTAAGATCTCCATGGTACCGCGTTCTCTCTCTCCAGCTGTTAGATCGATAGCTGGATAAACCGCACCTGTGATGGTCATTAATATTAGCACTAATGGAATCATCGTGACCAGCGAAGATACTCCGCTCTTGGGAATCGTGACCGGCAGTGCGGTAAGTTTCAGGGGCCAAGCAGGTGGTTTACCGCGGCGAGATAAGGCTTCGCTCGCGAATTGTTCATCAATGAGCTGAATGAGCTTTTGGAAATGAAACAATGCTTGTTCACTCCGCAAGTCATTCTCAACATAATGCACGCGATAATGCAATTGTGTCCAATCTACTTGCCCTTCCGCAGGTGTTATTTCGGAAAGGACCTCGATAAACATGTCGAACGTTCCGTCGGCGATAGATTTTTGCCATTCTCCATCTGAACTTAGCACTCGGAACTCGGGCAGTTTCGAAGTGAGTTTCTCTTCATTTGACTGTGATTCGTTTGAACCTTTTGATTCGTTTGGTCCTGCTTCGACGGGAGGAATGGTCAGGCCAGGATTTTCCTCAATATCGCGCCTTTGGATCACAGAGGTGGCAGGTTGGTTTCTTGCTTGAATCAGCTTGGCAAGTTCCATGTTCTCGAGTACGGATCGCGCTACCTGCTCGTTGTTGACACCGATGGTGTAGGAGAGCTTTTCTTGTTTTAACGAGGAGGTGAGCAGGAATCGTTGCATCGTCATGCTGAGCAGCGGATAGACCAGCAACGGCATTAATACGAGTGTGATGATGGTGCGCCGATCGCGCAGTGTTTCGCGAAGTTCTTTGAGGCAGAGTCTTTGCAGGCGACGGCTTGACATTACACCGGCCATGGAATGGTCTCCATTGAACCTCGATAGCCGAGTAAGTCGAGAAACATGTCCGTGAGATGCTGGTGGCCAGTAGCCTGGCGGAGTTGGGCAAGTGTTCCTTCGTGGACTAGTTCACCCCGATGAAGTAAGCCAAACCGATCGCAAAATCTCTCCGCTTCATCGAGACGGTGTGTGGACACAAGGACCGCCTTTCCCTGTTGCCGCAGAATACCGATAAACTCAAAGATCACTTTGCTACCTAGCACATCGAGTCCGCGGGTTGGTTCGTCCAGAAGCATTGCAGGGGGATCATGCATTAGGCCGCGCGCTAAACTCACGCGTTGTTTTTGCCCGGTGCTGAGTGTGACACTACGTTGATCGATGAACTTCTTCAGATCGAGTAACTCCGCTAGATAACCAATGCGTTCATCGGCGAGAGCGGGAGGAACATCGTAGAGATCTGCGAAATAGTGGAGCATTTCGCGAACGGTGAGCCATGGATAAACACCATCATTGCTTGATACCAGACCGATACGACCGCGAACTGCCGTAGATTCTGCTCCGGTGCGAACGCCACCTACTTCCGCATAGCCTTCATCAGGTTCAAGCAATCCCATCACCATGCGTAGGGTGGTCGTTTTGCCTGCGCCGTTGGGGCCGAGGAGACCAAAAACTTCACCAGTCGAAACGGAAAAGGAAATCCGATTAACGGCTTGCACAACATTGCTGCCGTTCGCAAATCGTTTTACCAGACCGGAGGCAACAATCATGCACTGGCTCATTCAATAAGGAGCGAAACAAGTTGAAGTGCGAGATATCTCCAACCGACCTTGGATTGCACTGCGGTATTGTAGCGTTCGGAGCCTGCGAAAGAAGCTAGTCTTATTTGTTTTTCTGAGGAATGGGCCAACGAGAGTCGGGGCGATGAGCTTCGGCCATCATGGCTGCCGCTTTACTGACAATATCTGGGTTTGAACTTGCAAGGTTTTTCATTTCCGATGTATCGGAAGAAAGGTCAAACAATTGAATATTGCCGGTTAACATTGGTTCGCGAATCGCTTTCCAGTTGCCAAAGCGAACCGCCTGCCTGGAGCCTTGTTCATAAAACTCCCAGTAAAGGTAACGATGTTCTTTTTGCTCCCCCGTTTCACCTAGCAATGTAGGTAAGAAACTGAGGCCATCGGTCTCATTTGGTGTTGGTTCGCCAATAAGCTGAGCAACCGTTGCCAGGATATCGGCCTGATAGGCTATATGTGGTGTTACACCGTTGGGTGCGATTTTGTTGGGCAAGCGAGCGATAAGGGGAACGCGAATTCCACCTTCATAGAGCGCGCGTTTGGTACCACGCAAACCACCCGAACTGTTGAATAACGTTAGATCATGGCCTGCTTCTTGGTGTGGACCGTTATCGCTGGTGAAGAGGACCAGAGTTTGGTCGTCGATACCAGCGTCTTTCAATTTTGCCAAGACTTTCTCAACCGCTAAGTCAACATCGGTGACCATAGCGGCAAACCCGCGACTCGCTTCATCCCATGGCTTGTCTGCAAACTTCGCCATGTTGGGAGATTCAGAACCGTTGCCACTCATGCCTCGCGCCTCGTTGTTGGCATGTGGCAAAACCAAAGCAAGGTATAGAAAGAAAGGCTGGTTCTTGTTTTGATCAATGAAATCGATACTCTCGGCGATGAATCGGTCGTTGGCGAATACTCTCCTCTCAGTCGCCATACCTCCAAGAGAATTGGGTTGTTTAGGTGGCTTTTGAACAACGTTGGGAAGTGGTTCGCGACGAAGGTTTCTCCACAAAAACTCCGGATAGTGATTATGCGCATGGACTTGGTTGAGGTATCCGTAGAAAAAATCGAAGCCCTGATTCAGCGGATGGCCTTCCGTTTCTTCTTCACCTAATCCCCATTTACCGATAAGCCCCGTTTTGTATCCATTTTTCCTGCAAAGTTCGGCCACGGTAACACTAGATGTTGGGAGCGTCTGTTGTTCTTTACCCCCATTGCCACGAACGGGCGTATGTCCCGTATGCAATCCTGTCATCAGAACGCTACGAGATGGAGCGCAAACGGTTGAGCCCGCATAGAACTGAGTGAAACGCATCCCTTCACTCGCCATACGGTCTAGTGCCGGTGTCGGAATCTGTTTTTGACCATAACAACCTAAGTCCCCGTAACCAAGATCATCAGCGTTGATCAAAATCACATTGAACTTCACATCTTTCTTCACTTCATCCGCAAGTGACGTCACATTCAATGCCAGTATGGTGACGAGCAAACATGTCGTTCGTGAGAAGAGTCGCATGGTATCGACCTTGAAATGGGAGATGACCGGAGGGAAGTTACTCAACTGCAAAATTCAAGAATCGCTTCGAATTCAGTGGATTTGACAGGCTGAACACTCAAGCGAGAGCCTTTGCGTAGGAGCTCCATGGTTTGGAGTGAACTCAGTTCTCTGGCTTGCGCGAGTGATAGGCGTTTTTTAAATCGCTTAGTCAACTTAAGATCGACCATAAACCAACGAGGATTGTCTGTGGAACTATCCGGATCGTAATGTGGATGTTTCGGATCGAGGGCGGTGAAGTCGGGGTAACCTTCGCGGACTACTTTCGCGACTCCCACGATTTCAGGAGGTTCTGCATTGCTGTGGTAGATCAATACGTCATCACCGAGTTTCATTTGGTCTCTGAGTGTGTTGCGAGCTTGGTAGTTACGTACCCCATCCCAGAAGGTGGTCTTGTCTTTTTCATTTTCCCAGTCGTCGATGGAGTAAGTCGATGGTTCGGTTTTCACGAGCCAATAGGATTTTGGTGAGCGATTTTTCGAAGGGGATGCAGCCATGCTAGTTTTTGATCCAAGTCAATAAAAATGGCATCAAACAAGTCTACTGAATGTCAAGGCTTGTTCGATGCCGTTCGATGAATTCATGACAAACGATTTTGCATAGTTTTAAGGGCCAATCGGTGGTAGGCCTGGAACACCCGGACCTGCACCAGGCACCATTTGGCCAGCGGCTTGCATCAGTTGATCCATCTGTTGGTTGAATTCTTCTTGCGAATTCGCACGATCCAACTGGCCAATGAGACCACCTACAACGGCCAAGCCAAGAGTTAATTGGCCTGAGATTTGGGCAGGGTCTACAGCTTGAACTTGCGCGAGTTGTTGTTGCTGCATTTGCAGAGCATTGCGAGTAATCTCCGTTTCTACGGCTTGCCAGCGACCTTGCACTCTTTCGAGATTAATGGACTCGGTGGCGCCGCTGAGACCGGTGTATTCAAGTTGAGCTTGATCGCCGTTTTCATTGATGATTCGAACTTTTCCAGCCATAACGACTTCTCTAGAAATAGGTGCTCCCCACAAGGCAATGAAGCTATTCATGTTTGCTGCTGTGGAAGGATCGAGTTTCTTTTCGGTCGCAATAAATTTTGCCCCATAAACATCGCCTAATCGCATGACGA
>JBILTA010000426.1:0-5174 GCA_044371785.1 Pirellulaceae bacterium
GATGTAGGGCTGCTTCAAGGCATTGGCACACGATTTGATGTTCCGGGGAACGAATCACAGGAGCCAGCTTCCAGATCGTTTCGAAAGTCTCATGGTAGAGTCCCATTTCGAGGTCGACATCCGCTTGTGTCGTTCGAAGTTCCACTTCTTCGCCGTTTGGTTCATCAGCCTGTTCGGATAACGTTCGAGCCATAACGGACGCATTTTCGTAATCACCGACAAGCGATAGGAGAGCTAGGATCAGAGTGTTTTGACTCGTAGCCGCTTCAGAGGGGAGTCGAAATTCACTCAGTCTGCCAGTTGAGAGAGCGATAGCGTTCAGGAAGTAGTTGTTTGCAGAACGTTGGTAAGCATGCAAACTCTCCGCATCTAAGGAATCTTCAATAAGCTGTTCCTGCGAAAGATCTGTTGCGAACTTCGTAGCAAGATTGGAATTGCGCAGGTATAGCGATGCCTGTACTGCGGAAACGTAATTCGACAGGCTCCTATTTTCGCGAAAGGTCTCCTTGATTGACTGCAGGATCCATTCGATGAAACCGCGATCAACATTTTGGTCTACTCCTTTGAGTACTTCCGTCAATAGACCGATTCGAACTGTGAGCAGATTCAGTTGTAGCTCATCGGGAGTATCCTGAAGCCATTTCAGTATCATGCTCATGTGCTCCGCCCGCCTAGCGACGGGGGACGTCAGAATTGCACTTTTTAGCAGTTGAGGTACATAGATGGTCGTATTGAGCAATCCATCTCGATGAGCGTCACACTGTAGTGACACAAGAGCGGGTAATGCGTCAGACAGTTCGTGTTGCAGAAGTTGACACTTCAGTTCAAGAGTACTGATTTTGAAGCTAACAGTATTCCAATTTGTGGTTTGGTCGTCATGCTGTAGTTTGCGGTGGATGTCACGAATTTGTTGTAACTTGCTATTGATCTCTGGAAGATTGTCTAGATTCATTGCCAGGTCAACAATCTCTTCAAGAATAACTCCACATAGATAGTGCTCGTTGTGGCGTTCGGCGATTCGGATCGCTTTCCATAGCAACCTCTGGCCACGAGGCACGTTATGTTCAAGAATTTCTCGTTTCGCGATCGTCAAGTATAGCGTGGCTCGAATTGGCGATTCCGCGAAGTAGTCATTGGTCAGTTTTCTTAAGTGAAACGCTAGATGACGGAAGGTGTTCCAGGTTACTGCTTCGGTTAAACGCTCTTCAGCGAAAGCGATGAGATCGGCGGGTTTTATTACGTTTAACGAGAACCATTGTCGTAGGTTGTCGACAATTTCAGGCAGACTATAGCCAGGACTTTCGGGGTTGCGGCGCGATTCGGCAAGAAACAGGAGGCCCAATAAAGGTAGAGAGTTAAGAGCAATTTTGCGAACATCGGTATCGTTGGATACTAGCAGTTGAGACCGGAAATGCTGATTGATGAGCAATTTGCAAGGCTCATAGACTTCAGGTCGCAGTTCGGAATTGGCTGATTCGGCAGTGAGCCATACCGTTTTTAAATAGCCGGTAAGGGACTGGACGAAATAGTTGTGGCTGTCAGCTTCGTCATTTGGGAAAGAAATTTCCATACTCTGCTGGTAAGCTCGCAACGCAAGATCGAGGTAATCTAACTTCTCCGCATTTTCCGCGAGATGAAAATTGATTTCTCTTAATAGGTTTCGAGTATGCGAAGATTTTTCGTCAGTCGATCCAAGGTAATCGAGGGCCTTTAGAAAATTCTTCAGAGCCACCAGCGGATGTTCAGACGAGTTAACCTTCGCCAAAAGAGTATAGGCATTTGCCTGAGTGTTTACATCGTCCTTTTTCGCTCGTTCCAAATACTCTGAAGCGTATTGAAATGCCCGTTGGGGGTATTTATCTTTGCAGAAATGGACCAATTTTTGTAGTACTTCCAGGGTCCGTGCCGGGTCGCGATCTTGGACCAATTCATAGGCTGTTTGAAAGGAACGAACGGCCTCTTGATGTTGTTTCTTTCCAGCGGTTTTTCCTCTTTCAATCCAAAGTTCATATCGCTCTACGAAAAAGGAATCATCCTCCAGTCCATGTGTCTGTTGCTCAAGGTGTTTGCTATAGGTCTCGATCCAGTTGAGTAGCTGATCGATCAAATCCAAGCGTAGTTGTCGCTTCGCGTAAACTTCTCGAACGAGAATCTTCCCCCAGATAGTAGCAAATTCACCACGAATACGAATAGAATCTTCATCTTCGGTTATGAGCTTTCTCAAGCCATCGAGAATCGCTAGTAGATTGGTAGATTCAAGGCTCAGCATTTCGTTGCGGATAGTTGTCTGAGTCAAACCTTTCTCAGCATATCTTCCCGACTGGGAGTAATAGGTCGCAAAGTCGAGAATGAAACGTTCTCTTTGCTCGAGCGAAAGGTGGACCTGCGCATGTTTCTGAAGTTCTTCGCGGTTCACATCGTGTAAGCTAAATCTCTTTATTGTGGCTGTTTCACTGGACATTTGTGTGAACCAACCACGATTGACGAGCTCGGCAATTGCTAGGTCTGGTCCCGTGTTTGTCAGATGGACGGTTTGGGCTAATTGCAATGCTGCGTTGCGTTGGATTCTATTCCATGCGTACTGGACATGTTCAGCAGTGAAGTTATTGGGTAGCCACGAGACTGCAAGTAGAAAATCTCTGAAATGGGGTTGTAGGCCGTTCAGTGTCTCAAGAAATCTATCCGTTGCGGATTGACGTGCCTTTTGGACCAGTTCAACACGTTGATTGCTGTTACGTGACGTAGTCCACTGGCTTCCGGCCATGGTAATAGCAAGCGGGTTACGACCAGTTTGGTTTACGAAGTTTTTTACTTCTTCCGCTGTCGCCTCTTTCGGTAGTAGTTGCTTCGCTAGGTTTTCTGCATCTTTCGGGCACCAATCCTGTGGGATAGGTCGTGGTTCAAAATTCTGGAGAGGGAGATTTTCGCGGGCGGTGATCATATACCATATATTAGGGTCATGATCGCCAATTAAGATTGGGGCGATTTGTCGAAGTTCGCGGACGTTATCCAGCAGAAACAAAATGCGTTGCTTAGTCTGGATACGTCGTTGTAGTTCCCGCGTAAAGGCAATCGCTATATCTTGATCTGACCAAGTTTTTAGTTCGCTGAGAGGACAGCCTGATAGATCCGCTAATACATGTTCGGTGCAAGTGCGACTACTTACCTCTAAGTGGCTGTAGCCCTTCAGATCAACAAACAGTACTTCGTGAAAACTGTCACGCAAGTTTTGTCCAATGGATAGAATTAACTGCGTTTTTCCGATGGCCCCCGGGCCATGAAAGAGAACTCTCCCTGGTCTCGACGCCCGCAATCGTTCCCGGCAGTCGATACGTGTCTTTCGAATTGTTTCCGTTTCAACGTGATTGCTTGCAATGCACGGCATGGTACACCAGCGAAGAGGCTCCTTGCGAATCTCGACGATTTCGGTTGTTGGGTTGTTTCTACGCGAAAGCCCTTCTAGAAAATCCGATTGATGGCGCTGTTCAATGAGGGAGGGGGCTTTTGTGAGTGGATAATCCCGCAGTTGAAGTTCGTCTACGGCTCTCTTTAATTCGTCAATATGTCCGACGGCAAGAATCTCGACGGAGAAAGAAGTTCTGCTTTCACTTCTTTCAATAATTGCCTTCACTTCTTTGGCAGTAGTTAATTCTTCAGGTGGGACAATGATCTTTACTGGCCCTATGTACTCTCTTTTTAGGTCACGAAGGATGGCGAACAATTTTTCGCGAGTGTCGCCAACTGCCGACAGGCGATTATCGTCCTCGACTTTTGTTAGGATGATGATTCCATCGGGAATGTGTGAAGGAAACGAGTGGAGTAGGCTGGCACCGAGCCACAAAGCGCCCGATATGGAAGGCCCCGAAAGCAAATGAGGGCATTGCAAATCTTTAAATCGAAAAGCAAAAGTGTTGTTTTCGAACAGCTCAGGATCAGCCGCTACAAAGCGATCGACACTACTTCGGAAAGCTTTACCAAATTGCGTTGAAAAGAAATGGGTGGGATCAGGGAAAATACCCCGCGTGTCGCTGGGGATTTTCGATATTCGTAACCAGCCGACATGGTATCGTCTCTCCCCGTTATCTTCTTCCACCAAGGAAATCGGTAAGCGAATTCTGTTTTCGGGTATACGATGATCTTGATGTCGAATTACTCGTGCGGCTTCAGTCAAATAATTGCGCAGAAATCCGGAGTTCTTTGCTTCTGGAAATACACGGGAAATGAGTTTGTCGTCATCTTGCTCAAAGTTCGCCAAACATCCGAAGATAAAGTGTAGGAGTTGGTAGCAATAGTCAGGGTTGAAATCTGGGCCAAGTTGCGTACGTTGTAAAGAGTTCAAATATCGTTCACGGCAACGATTCTTAAAATCGTGAGATGCCTCTTCGATAAGCATCTGCAATTCACGAAATATCTGCTGGACGCCATACTGATTGGGCGTCTTCCAAAGCGCCTCTTGCACATTTCGCAGAAAGTCATTTGTGAAAACGCGACGGAAGGCTTCAGTCTGTCTACGATAGCTTTGGGGAAACAAGGTTTCTCGCAAATCGCTTAGTAGAGACGGGAGCTCGTATGGCGTTGTCATAATGGTTTAAATTCCATCTCACCAAGTGTCAAGGAAATTCCTTTGTTAGAAACTGTAGCTATTAAAAAGAGCGATGCTGTATATGAGGATTCGCTCGAATAGCGTTGTTAATGCTACTGCTTGGTTTGGTCGAGGTCGGGATGTCATTTAGTATCTTGGCAGCTGCTGTCCATTGGTTGCCGTCCATTTTAGGAGGTACACCTTTTTGGAGTTCATTGCGAAGTGTATCGAGTAGTTTTCTGGAGATTTGTACTAGGTTAGGTTTGTAGGCCTCATATAAGTTTTCTAAATGATTGATCATGTCGGTATCAAGTTGTGAAGCTTCTCGCAATGACAGAATGAGAATCTGGATGTTCTGAGGGTCGTTAACAAACTGATCTAGGGTCATTGTTTCAACAGCGATAATGGAAACAGGAACTAAGTCAAGCAGGCGGAATTTTGCGATATAGTTTGTTTGCTGTTTGTCTTCGTTATAAGTTTGGAACGGCGTTTCAATAGCGATCCGTTGGTGCTCAGCAGATGAGTCATCACTGGTAGCGTAGGTGACTGCAATGAAACGAGGTGAGTTGCGGGGAGTTTCGATATACAACCA
>JBILTA010000427.1:0-5173 GCA_044371785.1 Pirellulaceae bacterium
TGAATTTCTCGACGATCGCTTCGCTCTCACCCACAGGGACCAACTCATCTTTGTCACCATGAGCCAAATAGACGGGAGCATCATCTTCGGTGACATGTTCAAGAGGCGACACATCGGGAATTTTGTTGGTATCAAATTCAAGCGCCGGAAATTGCTGTTTGAGCTTTAGGAATTTCTCTAAATGCGTTGGTGGGAACCAGGCAACACCCGCTCGAATGCGATTGGAGGTTCGCTCTACTTCGTCTTTCGAATTCGGGTTACCTTCGTCGGCAGTGGTAGCGAGCATCAAAGTTAAATGGCCTCCAGCACTCCCTCCAATCACCCCCAAACGATTTGGATCTACTTCCCAAGTCTTGCCATGTAATCGAATATATCGTACTGCCCTTCGAACATCACTTACAGCATCAGGCACTTTGAAATAGGGGCTACTACCGTGTCGCACTAAAAACAAGGTGTAACCTCGATCGACAATTTGCTCCCATGGATTTGCATCGTTCGATTTGGGACGAATTATGGTTTCGGGTGGTGCCCAAACGGATACCCAACCGCCACTGACCATAAAAAGTACAGCGGCTCCATTCGGCTTTTCGGGGCGAACCACATCAAAGGTAAGAGCCATACCCGCTTTGTGACCGTAAATTACATCGCGATCATACGTGAGTTTCCTTTCAATCTGTTGAGCTTGAACCGATGCTGTAGAAGTGATGCCCATAAGGCAACTAAGTATCATTAGGGTGATGAGTCTCATGAAGCAAACCAATTTATGTTAGAGAGGAAACGAAGAAAAAGCACCCGATGTAAACATAGGGTGCTGTCGTAGGTAGTTTCAGTATAGCCATCATCAAAAGCAAGATGGGATGAGCGTCAGAGATTAACGCTCCACAACCAGTAATTCATTGGGTTTCAGTTCTGTCACTGTCTGAGATTCACCACCTGGCCAAAGGATTTCAAGTTTCTCAAGCTTAGCATTCGTGCCAAGCCCAAAAGTCGCTGTCGTTTCACATTGTGAGAGATAGCTGCGTGTTGGCGTAACGCAGCGGCAATGGACAGAGGTTTTGTCACCATCTTTCACGGTCAAACGCAGTTCCGCACCATAAGCAAATCGATTCTTTTCTTTTTGTTTCAGTGAAACTCTTATCCATTGGTTACCTAGGCTCTGGTCGTTGCGAAGGATACGAGCCTTGCCACCGTTAGCAATGAAGATCATGTCGAGGTCTCCGTCGTTATCAAGATCTGCGTAGGCGGCTCCTCGTCCCACCATCGGTTTCAATGCACTATCGCCAACGTGCTCTGCTAGGAGCGGTGTCAGTTCAGTACCTCCCGCGGTCCCAGCATTCCAGAAAATCTGCGGTGGTTGTTCATAGCGTTGAGTATTGGAGACTGTCGAGATTTCAGGTTCCAATTGCCCGTTCGTGCAAACAATATCTTGTCGTCCATCGAGATCTAGGTCGGCAAAGAACATTCCAAAGGTAAGACTGAGTCGCGTTTGGGGACCAAGGCCTGTGGCCGTGGCGGCGTCGAAGAAGTTCGCCTGTTTACCTCGCGACAAATAAAGAGAACAAGGTTCGTTAGAAAAGTTTCCAATGGCGATGGCTAGCGTATCATCATTACGCATATAGCCGCAATCAAGTCCCATAGCACCTGTAGCATTTCCATTACGGTCAAACGCCAGACTGGAAGGCACACCGCTTTCACGGAACGTCCCATCTTTTTGATTGACGAATAGAAAGTTGGCTACAGTATCGTTTGCGATCACAAGGTCTTGCCAACCATCATGGTTCACATCGATCGGAGCGATGCCTAATGACTTGGCCATCGGGACACCAGTAGCTGGGTTCTTAACTTGCATCCCAGCCTTTTCTGTTACGTCGGTGAATTTGCCATTGCCATCGTTATGGTAAAGGTAAGGATATGTGCCTTTGAAGAATGCTGGCGGGCCATAGGCTCGTCCAATACCCACGAGGCTGAATTCTTGCGACAAATCGGTGTCACGCGACCATTGCACATAGTTGCAAACGAAAAGGTCCAATAAACCGTCGTTGTCATAGTCGAAGAATGTAGCGCCGGTACTCCAATCGGCTTCGGTGCCAGCGACTCCTGCCGTCGCGGTTACGTCCACAAACTTACCTTGCTCATTCTTAAAGAGCATATTTTTACCGACAGCAGTGACGAATAGATCAAGCCAACCGTCATTATCAAAGTCGCCTACGGTGGGCCCCATGCCGTAAAGCGAAACGGCCAGCCCCGCTTGTTCAGTTACATCGGTGAATTGGGCTTTACCATCGTTGGCAAATAGTTTCAGCGTCGGCTTGGGATCCACGACGGTTTTCGACCAGATCCATTGATTGCTGTTGACGAAGAGAACGTCTTGATCACCATCGTTATCAAAATCGAAAATGGCAATCCCACCACCCATGGTTTCGGGTAGCAGCTTCTCGCCGTCCATACCATTAAAGTGTGTGAAGCCTATGCCGCATTGATCCGAGATATCGGTGAGTGGGATTTTGGGCAGTGTTACTGCGACTTGAGTACGTTGTTGCGGCAAAGTGACATCGATCTTTCTGGCGACTTCTTCCTTTTTGTTGAACTGAAAGAGCCCCCAAATAGCGATGCCAATCGCAGCAATGGAAAACAACACAAGTGCAGACCATTTTACGGCGACGCCAATGATGGCGTCATCTTGTTCTGTTGTCTCATCGCGGTTTGTTTTGGGTTGCGGTTTGTTCTTTTTGTTCATGTATGTATCAAACCTATAAAGATGAGATGGATGGAGGAGGTTCAGCGGCAACCGAAGGTGCCTTTAGAGGCGGTCGGGCCACATCGGGAGGAAGACGGGGGGCTTCCTTTCGCTGTAGCCAATAAATGACCAATGCCTCAGCAGCATGGTTGGCGGCAGGGTATTGAGCTCTCGCCGCGGGAATAGCCACATCGATCGCGTTGTCATCCGGTTTGTATCGCAAGTGAGCCGCGCCGTGGAAGTCGCTCTTCTCTTGGTCACCTAATCGTTGATAGATCGCAGCGAGCGCAGCATGCGCTGTAACATCTTCACGGTCTACCGTTAGAGACTGTACGAATTCATCTCGGGCTTGCTGCAAATAGTTCTTCGATGTTTCCATTTCATTGCGGCCTTCCGCTTGTTCCGCCAGGTCGAGTAGCGTTTGCCCCAGTTGATTGCGGATACGGAAATCGTAACTGAAGTCAAAGCCACGCTCGGGTATCTTTGCAGACAACACTTCGCGGAAGTTCTTTTCGGCTTCGAGAAGTTGTCCCTGTTGTCTGGCAATTTCACCGCTGAGCCAAGCGATTGTCCAAGGGTTCGGTTTGGTTTCCATGGTTGAGGCACGCTGTATGGCAGCCGTCGCTCCATCGAGGTCTCCTTCCAGCAGCAACACTCGAGCCGCGTTGATCGGGCCATCTGGTTTATTGAGTTTCTCGACCATTTGAAACGCTTGTAAAGCTTGTCGCGTTTGAGCTTTGCCGGTCAATAACAAACCGATCCCATAATCGTTCCAACGTTGCCATGTAGGAGGAAGTTTGTCCTCTGATGGTTGAGCTTCACTGGGCTGTATTACTTCTCCCGACGTGAGCTGTACTGGTAGCACAATGCGGTCTTCGCACATAACCGTAATAGGCAGGGTATTCTTGTCACTACCGCGACCGGCGAATTCATGATCACCCGGCTTGTACGCAGAGTTCATGAAATCGATATAGCCGCGGTCGAATTTACGATAGTTCAGTTTGGCGATAATTTCGATAGGCGCGTTCACATCGTCTGGGATCTGGATGCCATAGTGAGCCACTTGTCCCGCTCCAGGAGGAATCTGGTGATTATAAAGTGGTGTGAAAATATCTTGGGCATTACGACGGGCGATGCGATTGCCATACCGATCTAGCATGAAAACATTCAGGAAATGAGACCAGGGATCAACAGCATCTTTTTCGTCGAGTCCCCCGCTATAGCCGATGACTCGATCGCCACTCTTGACCATTACCTCGATCCAAAGCTCGTTGGAGTCCACAGTGCCTTGTGTCAGGTGATGTCCCAGCTTAAGAGTGCGGACGACTGTTTCTATCAGATAATGATTGCCAGCTTTCAGGGCAGGGACTTCGGGGCGGAGGGGAGCCATTAATTCACTATCGATCGTACCTCCATCACGAACTCCGAAAATGTCAATGCGTGTAACACCTTTGAGCAACTCTTTGGCACGCTCCACGTATTCGGTGTCACCTCGCCAATGAGGGAGTGCAGTGTTCGCGCCAGGGAAGAAGTGATCATGAATGGTTAGGCGATTGGTGTCGTCATTTTTCGCAGCGCCAAAGTCCTTCGACTCAACCAGGGGCATATGGCATTTCGAGCAATTGTCGCTGGCTTTGTCGGGATAGTAGAAACTTTGTGCGCCATGTCCTGACACACCACTTAGGAGATAAGAGTCATAGTGGTTTTGGCCGCGCAAGAAGTCTTTATAGGCAGTCAGTTCCTTGGGGAGATGTACTTTGTGGCAAGTGCTACAAAACTCAGCCGTTTTATGGAACGGCTTTAACATTGCCTGTTTATGGAACGAAGGTTTCGATTTAACTAAGATCTCGTTGATCTTTTGCAGCCAAGGATTTGTGCTGTAAGTGAAGGGGTACTGCATCGTTTCTTCAATTACATAATCTGCGTTTCCTTTAGTGCTACCGACATGTGTGATAGCATGACAGGACATACAGGTTATACCGGCTTGTGACGTGGGGTGATTGACATCGTCATAATTCGGATTGTCAAACGCACCCGTAAAAAACGGAACCGGATCATGGCAGCCAGCGCACCAGCGAGCTGCTTGAACCGTTCCATCACGCTTCTTGGAGACTTCACGAGTTTCGCGGACTGCGTATAGATAAGCTGGGTTGTTGAAAGAGCTAAAGTGATGCGCGCTATGGAACCAGCCCTTGTAGGCATCTTCATGACATTTGAGGCAATAGTCATCGTTCATTAAGGCTTGTTCGGGAATGAAATTGCCAGTAGCCGTACGTGCTAACGAGGGTTGAAAATATTTCTCACCTTCTTTGGGCGCGGCTTGATTCCATTGTCTCGGGTCTTGCATTTGCAAAACAATCATAGCTCCGACGATGACTGCCGTGGAAACTGCAATGCGTCGTCCGATGTACCATTTGATACTGGTGCCTACCAGGC
>JBILTA010000042.1:0-15985 GCA_044371785.1 Pirellulaceae bacterium
AGTGTTGTGTGGACGAACTGTCGGCTGAATTAACCGACGGAACCTTCCATTTGAAGCTGAATCAAACGATTCATTTCTACGGCATATTCCATCGGGAGCTCTTTCACCAACGGTTCAATAAAGCCGTTGACGATCATGGTACTAGCCTCAGCTTCCGACAAACCGCGACTCATCAAGTAGAACAATTGTTCTTCGCCGATTCGTGATACACTTGCTTCATGTCCCACGCTGACATCTTGTTCGGCGATTTCGATATATGGATAAGTGTCGCTACGGCTTTGTGGATCCAAGATCAATGCATCGCAGACCACATTGCACTTGCTATTCTTGGCATTTTTCTCAACGCGGACCAGACCTCGGTAGCTGCTTCGTCCGCCACCTTTGCTGATCGACTTGCTGATAATCTGACCTGTCGTGTTTGGAGCCGCATGCACTAGCTTCGCACCCGCATCTTGGTGCTGGCCTTTGCTGGCGAAAGCGATTGAAAGGATCTCTCCCCGTGCTCCTGGTTCGACCATGTACACTGCAGGGTATTTCATCGTGAGCTTGCTGCCGAGGTTACCATCTACCCATTCCATAGTTGCGTCAGCATAGGCCACAGCTCGTTTGGTAACGAGGTTGTAAATGTTATTGGCCCAGTTCTGGATGGTGGTGTAACGGCAACGGCTGCCACGTTTGCAGATAATTTCAACAACGGCTGAGTGCAAGCTTTCGCTGCTATACATTGGGGCGGTACAGCCTTCAACGTAGTGCACCTTAGCTCCTTCATCGACGATGATGAGGGTACGCTCAAACTGCCCCATGTTCTCTGCATTGATGCGGAAGTACGCTTGCAGAGGGAAGTCGATCTTCACGCCTTTGGGGATATAGATAAACGAACCGCCGGACCACACAGCTGAGTTCAGAGCGGCGAATTTGTTGTCCGTTGATGGAATGACCGTTCCAAAGTATTCGCGCACTAGATCCGGGTACTCCCGAACCGCTGTGTCGGTGTCGGTGAAAATCACACCTTGATTGGCGAGTTCTTCTTTCAGCGAACCGTAGACAACTTCGCTTTCGAATTGGGCTTTCACACCGGCGAGAAATTTCTTTTCGGCTTCAGGAATTCCAAGTTTGTCGAAAGTGTCTTTGATTTCTTGAGGAACTTCATCCCAAGTTCGCCCCTGTTTGTCGGTGGGCTTTAGGTAGTAGTAGATGTCCTGGAAGTCGATGGCGATGTCGCCGCCCCATTCTGGCATAGGCTTGGAATTGAAGATCTCCAAACCTTTCAAGCGATACTGACGCATCCAATCCGGTTCGTTCTTCATTTCCGAGATCTGGTTTACGATTTCAGCATCGATACCTTTGCGGGCCTTGAAAACCGCTTTGGTTTCGGTGCGGAAGTCATACTTGTTAATTTCGCCAATACCATCCTCGGAAGGGCTAATTACATCTGTCGCCATTGAGGCTTTCTCCATGATCGATAGCCAAGTGTGGGTATCGTATTTGTGCTGAAAGTTTTCCGTTTGAGGTCGCTATTGTTTTCGTTTTCGAAAACCTTTGGACCGTCGAACAATATGCGTGAATCAAGTCCGGCAAGTAAAATTAAGCGGTCGCTTCGACGGCTTCTTCTTCGTTAGATCCTAGCATGGCGCGGTTGGCTTGATCGGCTTCTGGATACATCTTGCGAATCCGCTCATAACCAGTCGAATGCAACTCGCGAGCCAGGTCAGGTCCGCCTGTTTCGACGATACGTCCACCTAACATCACGTGCGTAAACTCAGGTGGGTTGTGCTCCAAAAGTTTGTCATGGTGCGTGATGATCAAGAGCCCCATCTTCTCGCGGCCTATTTCCGCGATACTTTCGCTAGCGAGTCGGACAGCGTCCGCATCCAAACCACTATCGGTTTCATCCAAGATGGCAAACTTTGGTTGCAGCATGGCGAGCGTCAAAATTTCCGCTCGCTTCATCTCGCCACCCGAAAAACCATCGTTGACATAACGTCTGGCGAATTCGCTATCGATTTTGAGTTGTTCCATTTTCGATTTGAGTTCTTTGCGAAAATCACGCATCGGAATCAAATCTTCACCCTCTTTGCGATCAGGACGTCGTACGTTGGTAGCGGCGTGTCGCAAAAAGTCGGCCATCTTGACACCTGGAATGGCAATTGGGCGTTGGAATGCCATAAAAATTCCAGCCCGAGCTCGCTGATCGGCTTCCATCGCGAGAACATCTTCACCATCCAAAGTGATGGAGCCTTCAGTGATTTCATAGTTAGGATGTCCCATGATGGCTAAGCCCAAAGTGCTTTTGCCTGAGCCGTTCGGGCCCATCAACGCATGAGTTTCGCCGTGTTTCATCTCTAAATTAACGCCACGAAGGATGGGCTTGCCATCTACAGAAACGTGCAAATTTTCGATCTTCAAAACGTGGGTCATCGTCGATCGCTTTCAACTTTCCTTAGAGGGTGTAACTTTGAATTCGAGTTTTATATTTATGAAATTACGATGGCGACAGCGGGATGGTTGTCACCGTTGTCGTACCGGATACAGGTCTGAACTGGCAGCAGTTATGTCCATCCAAGCGACAAACTGACAATTCCATGGGCTGCCCCATCGCGGCGCTCAAAACCTCTTGTTCCATCTCGCAAAGATGTCGATTGGCAGGATCGCCATTGACCAATTCTGGATAGGGACAGGCTTGAACTTCCAGCACGGGAAGTTGTCCATTGGAAATAAGTGTGGCCGGAATTTTGCGGTCGCCCAAGACCTTAACCAAATCGGTCAATCGGTCTTCGACAGTGACCCCTTGGATCTCATCGCGATACGCGCGTCCCATCCGATTCGATACACGTTGCAGCAACGCGTCTTTAATCGTTGAACTGGGGAGTGAGTTAACTTCATGCCATAAGGCTAAGGCCAAATCAGCATAACTAACACCCGCATATCGAAGCCCCAAATTGGTAATCGAGTAACGAAAGGATGGACGTCCTCGACCTGCACCTTGCTTCTCTTTCACGATCAGTCGCAATTGTTCTAGACGGTCCAACCGCTGTCGCACTGCAGTAGCTGTTACACTGAGTTGCTCGATAAGATCTTGGATCGTTAAGCTACCATGTCGTCTCAATAAGTTGAGTACGGCTTGGTCGATCGGACGGATCGTTTGGTCGACGCTGTCGTCGGCGTTACCGTCATCGAATAGAGGATCGTTAAAATCTTGCATTACCAAGTTCTCTCGAAGCAAACCATTACTGCTCGTCGAAGACACTTTAGGTATCAAATCTTTTTTTGACAAGTGGCGTTGCGAAAATTCCTGCGGAAAAGACTACGCCCTTCCGGAACGGTTTCCGCGTATTAAGGGAAGTTGTTTCCCCTTATTGAGATGCTGTCTCAGTAAGCCGGGGTGTTTTGGGGAGATTGAGCGAAATGGAGTCCAATGGGCTATTTTTCGCCGAACCGTGAGCCTCGGGCATGCTGAGGGGGACGATAGCGCGGACCTGTCCGACTGATGGGCTCAGGTGTGCTGGGGGGCATATCGCCCTCCGCCTTCATCATCATCCCACCATAGCAATGGTTGAACTGTTCGATAAAGCCTGTCGAGCTTTCCGATAAGCAAACGGCACCAACGATTTTGTTGGCTTGGCGTATAACCCCATTCATTGGGCCGCGATCATAACTCGACATGGACGATGGTGACCTCCCTGACGCCCCGACCTATTATGCGTAATCTAACCCCGTAATTTCTCGAACCCGTTCCTGATAATTCCCCAGTAATCCACCGACTACATCCCAGCGATCAGGACGTCTAAGTTCGATGTCTCCCTGTTCATTGACTCGGATAATCGCTTCAGGGGTAACCCCTGCTAATCGCAATTCTTCGGGTGGTAAATCATGTTCCGTTACGACAGCAAGTAACGTCTCGCCGGTCATTTCGATAAAGCGCATAAAAAACTAGTCCTCAAGATGAAATCCATTTTTAGATCATACTCGACAACCGGATCGATCCATAGTGATTAATCACCCGGCTGATTTATGATTCGTTTCAAAAGTGCCACTCTTGCTGAGCACAGTTCTGAATTTCGGCCCGACTTACAGGCGGCCCCTCGAACGGCTACTAGATCGGGGTGGACTATCGATACAAGTTGGCGAATATGCTCCGTCTGCAAAGAGCCCGCCAAGGCAAAACCCAAGCCCAATTCACGGAGTTGGATCCGAAACGCCTGCAATTGTTCCAGGGAAAGATAGTCCAATAATGATTGGCCGTTCTTGGAATATGTGTCGATTAGGATGACGGGGGAGTCGAGCTCTAGGGCAACATCTACGGTTGTATCCCAATCAGGCGAGTTAGCGTTGGCGCGATCGGCATAATAGACCGTTGCCAGGGAAACCTGGGGTTGGCATTGCTTAAACTTCTTCAAGCGGCCCCGCCATCCAGTTGCGTTGGCACAGTCCGACAAGCCGAGCTTCACCATCGTGAGGCTGGGAAAGGACTCGATCAGCATATTCCCATTGGATTCGGTGAGTTCTTTGAGTTCGCCCAAAGCGGCGCTCCAGCCTACAAAAGAGCCAGAAATCGTCGCGATTTCAGCTAAGTTTTTTGCAGATGGGGCGCCCAAAGAGCCTGCGGCTGGCTCCTTAACATCGAGCCAATCACATCCTCCTTCAAGAGCGGCCTGAGCTTCTTTTAGGTCTCTTACGGACACCAAAAGCTTTGGGGGGAAGAATTTTATTGAGAAATCGGTCACTAGGAATTCCTGAAATCGCGTGCATCTAGGCTTTTGGTCGTAGGTCTCCAGTCGACTTGGCTGGTCATATACTGTTATCTTTAGTGGTCCCACAACTCTCGTTTCGAGAAATATCTACATTATCCGCTTTACAAACGACCTCATAGTGGCCCATAGGGTCGGAGAATCCGACGGTGAATTTTCAAGTGATTGAGAAGCAAGATGAGTTCGATGAGTTGTGCAAGCGGCTCTCGGAAAGTGATTGGGTTGGCTTTGATACCGAGTTTGTTTCGGAAGACTGTTATCGACCAGATCTTTGTCTGATACAAGTGGCGAGTCGGACCGAATTGGCCATCATCGATCCATTTGAGCTGAACGATATTACGCCATTCTGGGATCTATTGCTCGATCCAAGTCGCAAAGTCGTTGTTCATGCGGGCCGTGAAGAAGTGCTATTTTGTTTTCGCGCGACAGGACAAGTCATACCGAATTTGTTCGACATTCAATTAGCAGCCGGCTTTGTAGGCATGGAGTATCCTGCATCGTACGGAAACTTGCTACAAAAAATTCTTGGTCATCAACTCGATAAAGGGGAAACTCGCACCGATTGGCGAGCTCGACCGCTGTCTGCAGCTCAATTACAGTATGCGGCGGAGGATGTGGCCCATTTAGAGCGTTTGCACAAGAGACTCGGATCGCAACTGGAGGAAGTGGGGCGAAACGATTGGCTTGTGACCGAAACCAATGAATGGTTGCAGCGTCTTGTCCATCAAGAGAAACAAGAACAGTGGCATCGATTGAGTGGTGCTCAGTCGCTGACACCACGTGGCAATGCGATTTTGCGCGAATTATGGTTGTGGCGACACAAGTTGGCTTCGCAGCGGAATATCCCGCCGCGTCGTTTGGTACGTGACGATCTTCTGGTGGAAATGGCTCGACGCGGCAGTCCCGATCCTAAGCGTATCGCGAACTTGCGTGGAATGCACCACTCGGGGATGAAACAATATGTTGATCCAATAGCGAAATGTATTGAACGTGGAATTGCCGCTCCTGAGATTCGCGTACAAAAAAATCGTCGCGGTCGTCGCGATGACGTCTCGGGAATGGTTGCGCAATTGTTATCGGTTGCGCTGGCAACTTTGTGTCGCTCCAGGAAGATCGCTTCGCAGTTAGTTGCCACTAGCGATGACCTACGCGAATGGGCCGAGTTTCGCTTGGCTCAGAATCCCAAATCCAAAGCCCCAATCGACGACGATGACTTGCCCCGCCTATTAACAGGCTGGCGCGGAGAGATTTTCGGCAATGAGCTTGACGGAATACTGCATGGAGATGTGGGGGTTTTTGTTCGCAATCTGCATGCCGAAAATCCATTGGAGTTGCGGCGTTGGAATAGTGACGATTAACGCGTTGGCATAGCTTAAGCAAGGATGGGCCGAGCTTGTTGATACGTTCCGAATGTTCATCGCATCAGGCAAGCAGGCCTTGCACTACTTTGCCATGTACGTCGGTTAATCGATAACGGCGTCCCTGGAACTTATATGTCAAGCGTTCATGATCAATGCCAAGTAAGTGCATCATGGTGGCTTGCAAATCATGAATATGCACACCACCGGTAGCGATGTTGTAACCGAACTCGCAGGTTTCTCCGTATACCGATCCACCTTTAACACCACCACCTGCCATCCACAAACTAAAGCAACGAGGGTGGTGATCACGTCCAAAGTCTTTTTGGATCTTGCCTTGGCAATAGTTCGTGCGGCCAAACTCGCCACCCCAAATAACGAGGGTATCTTCAAGCATTCCACGGTCGCGCAAATCCTTGATTAACGCTGCAGCGGGCTGGTCCGTCTCTTGGCACAGTTTGGGAAGTGCAGATGGGAGACCACCATGGTGATCCCAATCTTGATGATAGAGCTGAATAAAACGAACACCACGTTCAGCGAGTCGCCGCGCTTGCAAACAGTTGGCTGCAAATGTTCCAGGCTTTAAGACGTCGGGGCCATAACTATCGAGAATGTGTTGTGGTTCGCCCGATATGTCAGTGGCCTCTGGTACACTCGATTGCATCGCGTAAGCCATTTCATAATGATCAATGCGCGATTGAATTTCACCATCGGGCATCTTGCTGAGTTGATGCTGGTGAAGTTCTTTAAGTCGATCCAATAGATTGCGTCGGCTGGTTAAGTCGACACCAGCGGGGTTGCCTAAGTAAAGTACGGGATCCTTGGCCGCACGGAATAGAACGCCTTGATGCTTTGTTGGCAGAAAACCGCTTCCCCATAAATGGGCGCCAAGTGGTTGGCCACCTTTATCCCGCGTAATCAACACCACAAATGATGGCAGGTTCTCGTTGTCTTGTCCTAGGCCATAGCTCAACCAGGCTCCAATACTGGGACGGCCAGCGATTTGAGTGCCCGTCTGAAACATCGTCACGCCCGGCCCATGATTAATGGCTTCCGTATACATCGATCGAATCACACATAATTCGTCCGCAACAGTTGCTGTATGAGGAAGCAGTTCGCTGAACCAAGATCCACTCTTGCCATATTGAGCGAACTTAAAGGGAGAGCCAACCAGTGGAATTGAGGATTGATTGCCAGACATGCCTGTCAGTCGCTGCCCACTGCGTACGGAGTCAGGAAGTTGTTCACCGTGACGTTCATTGAGCAACGGTTTGTAATCGTACAAATCGAGTTGCGAAGGCCCACCTGACATGAACAGATAGATCACACGTTTCGCTTTGGGGGCAAAGTGTGGCTGGCCGAGAACGCCTCGATCTTTCACTAGATTGGAATCATTCTCTTCAGCTGTTACCTCTTTGGATAACAAATCGGCCAAGGCCATTGAGCCAAGACCAAGTCCAGCTTGCCCCAAGAAAGATCTGCGATTGTAAGCGAGAAGCTGCGGAAGCATATAAAAACCCTTTTCTATCGCTTTACGACGCATTCGTCATGATTGAGGAGTGCTTGTGCCAAAACGGTCGCGGCGGCAGCCTCAGCTGCATCCACTTTAGAGTCTCTCGCATGGTTGCCAATCGCCAATAATTGATTGGCTGATTCGGGATTGGCTTGGAAATGTTGCAGCTGTTCAGCCCAAAGTTGAGCGAGAATTTTTGTTTCAATTTCATCAGGGCTTCGACTCCAACAGCGGAGGCATCCGTCATTTATCATTTTTTCAATATCACCCTGATTCGCTAACCATAAATCTTGTCCCAACATGCGTGCGGCTTCCACATACTGCACGCCGTTTAGTAAGATCAAAGCTTGGAGCGGCGAATCGGTTTGCTCACGTTTCGCGGTGCATACAGCTCGGCGTGGCGCATCAAAGGCCAAGAGGGCCGGTGGCGGACCCGTGCGACGCCAATTGGTATAGAGGCTCCGACGATAGGCGTCTTCACCACCACTAACCGCAGCAGGCTTAAAAGACTCGAGCATTTCATAGGGGTTAACGGGCGGTCCACCCATTTGCTCTTTCAGTAATCCCGACGCAGCTAATGCATTATCTCGAATCATCTCGGCAGAAAGTCGGAATCTTGGGCCGCGTGCAAGCCATTCGTTATCAGGATCATCTGCCATTATCGCTGGATCAGCGACACTATTCTGTTGATATGTCTCAGTCATCACAATTGCCTTAACCAACTTCTTCATATCCCAGCCCGAACGAATGAAGTATTCTGCAAGTGCATCCAGCACTTCAGGGTAAAGCGGCCGACTCCCTTGGCTCCCAAAATCTTCGGAAGTTTTCACTAATCCTCGACCAAAGATTGATTGCCATACTCGATTGACTGTAACTCGAGCCATCAAAGGATGCTCTGGACTGGTGAGCCACTGTGCAAGGCCGAGGCGATTGTGTGGTGCTCCCTCTGGGAAAGATGAAAGTGCTTGAGGTACACCCGCTTTTACTTCATCTCGGCGTTGATTGTATTCACCTCGAAATAAGACAAAAGCAGGTTTGGGCTCGGGTAATTCTTTCATGACCATGATTTCTTTTAGGCCTTCGAAGAACTTGGCCTCTTCCATTCGTGCTTGTTGAAGTTCACGAAGGATTGTTTGATACGTCGAATCTTGTCGGACCAGGTACCAATCGAAGAATTGTTCGCGCGTCTGTTCGGGAAGTTGTTCCGGTGCAATCGCCATAGTCTGTTTGGCTTTGGTTTCATCGAAGATAGCAAGCGCTTCCAGCGATGTAAGGGCGTTATCGAACACGCGAACATCGTCGACCGAACCTTCGCGAAAACCTCGATCTCGAAATCGTTCGCCAAGTGCAATGTTGTCTCCGCCACCGCCGGTGATCTCGCGTGTCAGCGAATCTTTAATGGTTTCCACTATTGCTTTTTGGCCATTGACGTAAATCGAAAGTCCTGCAGCTTTACTGCTTCCGTCACTTGTTACCGTCACATGGACCCACTGATTCAATGGAAGTTTTTCTGTGACTCCGATCGATGCCGCATTGCCTGGCCAGAAATGAACCAAGGACCATTTAAGACGCCCATCTTCGATCAAAAGTTCATAGCCGCGACTGGCGGCATCGGTCCATGCCCGCGATCGATGCATCACGACAGCTCGCGATTTCTCGTCAGGAGTCTTTAGCCACAATGAAACACTAAAGGGCTGGTGTCGCTGGAAATTTCCCAGCGGAAGGTCAACTGGATCGTCCCCGGAAAACTTTATTGCTTGCCCTTCATGGCCTTCGACGAGTTGATTTTCTCCCCGAAGAGATGCAGGTTGGTCCGCATTTACACTATTGGCGAGTTTGTTAGTGTCCACTGTATCGAACGGGAATCGGCCTATTTCTCCCGAAAGAATGGACAAGTCCTTTAGTGAAGTGTTGCTCAGCCACTTTTCGAATTCAGCGCGGCTCTTCGATCGTTGGGCGGCAAGCTGTGATTCAAGCTTGGCAACTTGTTCATGCAGTGCACTAAGTTTTGTTGCCGAATCGGCATTCGTCAAAGTTAAAGCGGGTGTTGGAGGCGAAAGAGTAAAGTACGAATAAAGGCCCGCTTCATCGATGTTCTGAAACATCGAAAATAGCTGATAATACTCCTTTTGAGTAATCGGATCATATTTATGGTCGTGACAACGCGCGCATTCAAAAGTCAGTCCAAGAAACGCAGTTGCAAACGTTTGTACTCGATCGCTTACATATTCAACGCGATATTCTTCTTCAACGCTTCCACCTTCTGACTCTTGCTGATGAAGACGATTGAAAGCGGTGGCTAGGATCTGTTCTTCAGTGGCGTTGGGAAGAAGATCACCGGCAAGTTGCCAAGTGACAAACTCATTAAATGGACGATTGCGATTGAATGAATCGATAACCCAGTCTCTCCAAGGCCAGACTTCACGTTCGCGATCCACTTGGAAACCATAGCTATCGGCATAGCGGGCGATATCTAACCAATCTACGGCCATTCGTTCCCCAAACCGAGGAGAAGCCAGTAAACGCTCCACTAAGCGCTCAGTGGCATGAGTGTCTTGATCATTTAGAAAGGCGTTGACCTCCGCCGGTGTGGGAGGTAGGCCCGTGATGTCAAAGCTCAGACGTCGAATGAGTGAAGTTTTTGACGCAGTGGTTTGTTGCGAAAGTCCACGTTTTGCAAGAGCTGACTGGATCGATTGATCGACGAAGTTGCTGATATTGTCATCGGTTGTGGATTGCGGCTCAATGGGAATAAATGACCAGTGTTTTTCATATTCAGCCCCTGATCGAATCCAAGCTTTGAGCGTTTCAATTTCTTCCTGACTCAAACGTCCCAGTTTCGCATGTGGTGGAGGCATGACGACCTCCGCGTCCTCGCTGAGAGCTCGCTCAATCATCGCACTTTGATCTGGATTTCCAGGGACAATTGCACCTGATTCAATGGCCGCCTCTCGATCATCCAGGCGCAGATCGGCTTCCCTTTTACCGCTATCAGGACCATGGCAAAAGAAACACTTATCCGACAAGATAGGACGGATATCTTGATTGAAGGTGATGGCGTCTTGTGCGTAGGCCGAAGACGTATCAATCAAAAGGATGGGCAAAAGAACCTGCCAAACACCGATTTTCATTACCAAACTTCTCGCCTGAATGGGAATTGCGATTCGCGAAACGGGTTCGGTCGCATGAGACCTACCGTTTTTACCTTCGCCAACGCTGACTCTCATTTTATTCGGTACGGCATCCCAGTGCGAGCCTCCTTGGCTTGCACAATGACAGTATCGCGAGCCTTTTAGCTCGCCTTACTGCGTTTTTAATATATGTGCGATGGGGGGGATTGTGGCAGGTAGAACTGGGAATAGGCACGAGCCGGGAGGCTCGTGCTACTATTAACGGCGAGCCGGGAGGCTCGTGCGACGATTAGCAACCAGCGATTTTTTTGCGGAGTGACGTTAGAAGATTGACGGCTCCACCGATTTCGGTCTTTTGACGTTCCGGTTCTTGCGGGATTTCGCGTTCGATGGTGAGTGGGCCGCGATAACCAATGTTCCACAGCGTTTGCAAGTAAAGTTCCATATTCACATCACCCTGTCCCAATGGGACTTCGCAGCCCCAAGTAACGCCAGGCTGAGTGCTCCAGGTGCCATCTTTGCAATGCACGCTACGAACATAGCTTCCCAAGTATTGCACAGCTTCGATCGGATTGCCTGTACCGTACAAGATCATGTTGGCTGGGTCGAAGTTAACGAACAAGTTCTTTCGTTCCGTATCTTTGATGAATTGAACCAAAGCTGGCGCTGTTTCCTGTCCGGTCTCAAGATGGACAGCTTGTTCATTTCTAGCGGCGTGATCGCAAAGTTGGCGGGTGACATCGACAACTTCAGCATATTCTCGGGTTGTGGTATCGTGCGGCACAAAGCCGAGGTGCAAAGCGATCACATCGCAATTGAGTAAGCGTGCGAAATCGGCAATCTCTTTCATTTCCTGCAAACGAGCAGCGCGAGTGTCAGCGGGAACTAAGCCAACGGTGCGAACGACCGTTGGGATATCTGCGTAGCTTTCACCCTCGAAACCGCCGAAGACGCAGGTCAATTCGACCCCGAGTTGGTCGAGTTGTTTGGTGAATTCTTCAGCACACTTGGCTGTGCGGGTAGCCCGATGAGGAGCATGAAGTTGAATGGTGGGTATACCGAGTTCTTTGACGACTTCGAGTTTAACACCCAGACCAGCATCAACACTGGTGAAGACACCAATTGGCCAAATACTCACAGATTCTCTCCTGCGGACAAATCGAATTACCGTGGTGGTGACGAGAGGAAACGATGGAAAAAGGGCGTCCCTGCCGGGAGTACAATCCGTTGGAGCAGCATGATACGCGATTCACGCGACTTGAAACACAGGGCGTGTCACTTTTTCTCTTTGGTATAGCTCACCAGGAAGAGTTGAGTGCCGTTGAGGGATTTAAATTCCTTGGGGAACTCTTTACCGGAGAGGTCGTAGCAAACTTTCAGTTCCCCTTCCTTAATTTCGTAGATTGCCAGAATGGTCTTGCCTTTGTTGGGTCCTTCTACCCCGGTGATTTCCAAAGTTTTGGGATTGGCGGTTGGATTGATTTTGCAAGTCCCTTTATCAATGCTGCCGTTGGCGGTGACGATGTAGTTTTCGCCCTCGATCTTTAGCTTGATCGACTTGCTAACTTCTGCGGGGAAGGGATTGCCACTCAATTCGGCGGTTTGAATGGACCAAGAACCTTGCATCAATTCCAAATCTTTAGGTGATTCTTGAGTGGACAAGGTAGGGAAAACTATACTGAACAGCGCAAGCCACAGATTCATGTAGAAACCCGCTCTAAAAGGCAAATGAGGAAATTCTCACTCTGTAAGACCTAGAATTTAGATTCTGGCGGGGTACAGTTCAACTCGCCGTCACTTTTTTTCGATGACTTCTACCGCTTGTCCAGGTTGGAGCGAGCCCGCTCTCATCAAAACGATGGTGTCGCTGTCGGCTATACCGTTGGTGATTTCTACTTCATCGCCAACTCGCAGTCCCAATGCGATCGGGCGCTGTTCGATCTTGCCTCCGACAACTGTACAACAAATGGTTTGGTCGCCGGTTTTGACGATCGCAGAAATTGGGAGCACCAAAACGTCAGGACGTTGCTCCAAAAGAATTCTGGCGGTAATAAATGCTCCAGGCATTAAATGGTACGCTTGATTGTCAACATCGATCTCGACCGAGAGTGTACGACTTTGCGGGTTAAGCTGTAGGCTAGTGCGAGTCACACGGGTTTCAATCGGTTGAGTCAAAGTAGGTGAGGTGAGTCGCACGCTATCGCCTTGATTTGGGTCGGAGAAACCCGCATCAACCCAGACCGCTTCACTTTCGGGGACATAAACAAAGACCCGCACTTTATCGATATTGGCAATGGTCATTAAGGGTGCAGCAGAATTACTACCAGCAGGTTGGACGAAATGGCCTACATCCGCATTGCGGGTCGTCACAATTCCGCTGAAGGGCGCTTTAAGTTCCATATAATTGAGCATCGTTTCAGCCTGAGCGAGCTCGGAGTTCGCCACAATCAGTTTAGCCTTCGTAACATCGACATCAGATTGCGACTTGAGCACATTGGCATCTGCTTCACTTGCTTTGGCCTTTACCGCAGCTAGTGCGGCAATTGCTTCATCTTTGTTCGCTGCTGCGCCGCGATATTGGCTGACTGTTTCTTCAGCTAGTTTGCTCGTGACGGTACCCTTAGCTGCGAGTTCTTGAATGCGTTTGCTCTCTGATTCCCAACGAGAAAACTCAGCCTCGGCCTTAGCAATGCCTGCTTCGGCTTCAGCAATGGTTGCTTTGGTCGAATTCGCCGCTGCTTCGGCAGCTACGACAGCCGCTTCGGCTTGCTTAACTAGTGCTTTAGCTTGAGTTACCAAGCCAAGCTTCTGTGTATATTGATCCTTGTACTCGGGTGCGTGAATACTGATGAGCAATTGATCTTTCGTTACTTTATCCCCAATATCAACTTTAACTTCATGAACGTAACCAGGCAATTTTGAGACGATGGGAGTATCTTCAAATGCTTGGACGCGGGCTGGTTGTTCCGTGAAAAGCTGCAATGTTTTCTTTAGAGGCCTACCCACAGTGACTCGATCAAGGGTATTGGAAGTTGAAACTTTGCTGGGTTGCTTCGTCATGTCTGCTTGATGGCATCCGGTTGAAGCAAATCCAAAAAGTACAAGCAGAAACGCTCCCAAAATGGAAGTACGCTGAGAACTTTGGTACGGCTTGAGATGAAGCATAATTCTATTTCGCGAAATGAGAGCTTGCTGGATCATCAGGATCAAGTGATGCAGATCGAGAGTGATTTTTGTTTTCGAAAATCACCAGAAACTGTGGCAAGATGAACAACGTAGCCAGAGTGGCAGCGATAAGACCGCCGATCACCGCTCGACCTAATGGTGCATTTTGCTGACCCGCTTCACCCAGCGCTAAAGCCATTGGGGTCATACCGGCAATCATCGCCAAACTGGTCATCATGATGGCTCGAAGTCGAGAGCTTGCTCCAATCACCGCAGCCTCTGTCGCAGTCGCAGCTTGTGCACGATGTTGATTGGCAAATGTAACCAACAGAATTGCGTTGGCCATAGCAACCCCCACGGCCATAATCGAACCGATAAACGATTGGATGTTTAGGGTAGTATTGGTGAAATACAACATCAAGACTACGCCGGCGATCACCGCTGGTATCGTAGAAATCGTCGCAATTGCCAAGCGAGCGGATTGGTAATTGGCTGTAAGCAACAAGAAGACGGCGACTACTGCGAGCAACAGTCCGATAGCAAGCCCCGATTGCATTTCTTGCATGGGTGGAATCTGGCCACGCACTTCTACTGTGCTTCCTGTCGGAGGTTGTCCGGCTCGATTCAACGCCTGTTGGACTAAACCTGCCATAGTTCCTAGGTCGCCGCCCGTCATGTTGGCCGTTAGTGTTACCTGGCGTTTCATGTTGTATCGATCAAATTGGCCAGGCATGGTGCCGCGTTCTATAGTGGCAACATCGCGAACAACAATTTCGCCTTGATCGGTTCGTCGCAGTGGTATTCGCCCTAATTGTTCAAGAGATCCAACTGTTTCCATGTCGTAGGGCGAGCGGACGACAGGACGAGGTATCTCTACTTGAACTTGATATGCCACACCGCTCTTAGGATCCGCCCAATAATTGGGAACCACAAAGCGACTCGAGGAGGTGGCTGTAACCAATGCCTTAGAAACATCTGCAGGTGTTATCCCAGCTAGGCCCGCTTTTTCGCGATCCACGTTCACCTGTACCGTTGGGTAATCCATCGATTGCCCAAACTGAATATCACGAAGCGACGGGATAGTTACGAGTTCTTTGCGGACTGTTTCCGCAAATTCACGGTTCTTATTGAAGTCTGCACCGCTTACTACTACTTCGATCGGCGTCGGCGAGCCAAAGCTCATTACTTCGTTCACAATGTCTGATGGCTCAAAAGAAAATCGTACGTCCGGCATATCTTGTGCGAGTCGCTGGCGAACACGCTCTTTAAGAACCTCATCCGTTAGATCAAAAGAATCCTTGAGGTCGATATTCAGGATGGCCTCTTCTGGGCCACGCGACCATTGATAAACCGCATTTACGGGGAAGTTTGAGTGGATCATTCCCACGTAGCCTAATGTCAATTCGATATTTTCTGGTCCCAACTCCTCCCCTATGATCGCCAGAGCCTTTTTCGCTAACGCTTCCGATTTTTCGATATGTGTCCCATCCGCCGCGCGCATACGCAATCGAAATTGACCTGCATCCACCACGGGAAATATACTTCGCCCAAGCCGAGGAGTAATCCACCCGACAACGACACAACACACGATCACATAAACGGGCACGAACACCCAACGGAATCGTACCATTCGCAGTAGCAAGCCTTCAAAGATCCTTTTCAAACCACTCGAGTGAGTTTCTGAGGAAGGCATCGATGCATGATTGGCACGTAATAACCACACCGACATAACCGGCACAAAAGTGCTGGAAAGAAAGTATGAAGCTATCATGGCGAATCCCACCGCAAGCGAAAGTGGGACGAACATAGCTCGAGCAGCCCCTTGCATAAAGAATGAAGAGACGAACACTGCCAAGATACAGAGCATTGCCAGTAATCTCGGTATGACCGTTTCCTGAGATCCATCTCGTACTGCGCGGGCTAACGGAACACCGCGCTGTAAATGCGAATGAATGTTCTCAATAGCCACAGTCGCTTCATCAACCAATATACCAATGGCCAAGGCCAAGCCACCAAGCGTCATTAGGTTTATCGTTTGACCCGACATCCATAACGCGAGAATCGAACAGA
>JBILTA010000428.1:0-5166 GCA_044371785.1 Pirellulaceae bacterium
AGTCGAACAAGTAACGGTCGATATGGGAGAACCCATCTTGGATGGACCGAAGATCCCAACGACTCTCGATGGAAATCCCATTAAAGATCGACAATTCACTGTCGATGGCGTGAACCTGACGGTAACTTGTGTGTCGATGGGCAACCCGCATTGTGTGGTCTTTGTTCCAGAAGCTTCTGACGAATTGGTTCTCGGCATTGGTCCGAAAATCGAAAAAGATCTTCGCTTTCCGCGTCGCACCAATGTCGAATTTGTCGAAGTGGTGAGTCAAACCGAAGTCCGACAGCGAACCTGGGAACGTGGCTCAGGCGAAACACTCGCTTGTGGAACCGGTGCCAGTGCAGTTTGTGTAGCGGGGGTACTCACTGGCCGGACACAACGGAAAATTCTCAATCACCTTCTTGGCGGCGACTTGATTTTGCATTGGAATGAGCAAAACAATCACGTCTTCATGACAGGACCTGCCGTTGAAGTATTTGAAGGCGTATGGCCAAACGGATGAAACTCAGCAATCCCAAAATCAATCGAGCGGGTGGTTGGCTTTTAAGTCAAATGCTCGATCTATGGATGCGGACCTTGAGTTATCGCTATGCCTTTTATGAGCATGGATGTGATCCTGCACAGGTAGACTTTCAAGGGCCTGCCATTTTCTTGCTCTGGCACGAATACATCCCATTCCCGTTTTACATGCGTCCGCGCTGTAAGATGGCGTTGCTGGTAAGCCAACATGGTGATGCCGAATTACTTTCGCAAGCTGCAGCGTTTCGAGGATTCGATACTGTGCGTGGCTCTTCTACTCGAGGCGGCGCAATGGCAATCAAGCAATTGCTGAGTAGCGATTCCGAAACAAGTTTGTGCATCACTCCCGATGGGCCCCGTGGTCCGCGACGCAAGTTGGCGCCTGGGTGTGTCTTTCTCGCATCCCGTTTAGGTCTTCCACTGATTCCGCTTGGCTTTGGCTATCATCAACCATGGCGGTATCGTAGAGCATGGGATCAATTTGCCATTCCAAAGCCTGGCAGCCGAGCACGTGCAATCGTTGGCCCAAAAATTGTTATACCAGCGGACATAGAACGTGAAGAACTCGAACACTGGCGTACGTATACCGAATATGTACTCAATCATGTGACCGAAGCGGCTGAGCAATGGGCCAACGATGGCTTGTCGCGCTATGGAGAAAAGCCGCTTTATGTGAAGCGAGCCGAAAAGCGAGTTACCGCTATTCTGCCTCCAACCACGATAGAAACAAACGAACCTTCTATAGATCCCATTCCTCAGCTGAGTTTACGCCATGTCGGGTGAATTATTCGAAAAACTTGGCGAAAACGATTTTGTCGATGTCTCAAAACGAGCCGCCGAGAAGCCTTTAACTGTTACACAGCTTAACCAACTGGTTAAGTCGACCTTAGAACAGCAAGTGCCCCGTTTGTGGGTCGCTGGCGAGATCTCCGATCTTTCTCGACCTTCCAGCGGGCATATTTACTTCACTCTCAAAGATAACGACAGTCAAATACGAGCCGTCATGTGGCGGTCGGCAACTTCCAAGCTTAATTTCAAATTGGAAGATGGCATGGCCATTCATGCCTACGGCAGCACCGAGATCTATGTCCCGCGCGGGACCTATCAATTCATCGCCTATAAAATTGAACCGCAAGGCGAAGGGGCTCTGCAAGTTGCGTTTCGGCAATTGCATGCCAAGCTATCACGCGAAGGACTCTTTGACCCGGCTCGCAAAAAGCGGTTGCCCATAATGCCGAAGCGAGTTGGATTTGTTACCAGTCCATCCGGTGCCGCTTTGAAGGATTTTCTGGAAGTGGTTCGGCGACGCTGGAGCAACTTGTCCATTGTTGTTATTCCGGCGCGAGTGCAAGGAGCTGGCTCCGTAGAAGAGATCGTACGTGGAATCAAGCTTGCACCAAAACTTGAACCGAAACTCGACATCCTGGTGGTGGGACGCGGCGGTGGCAGCCTTGAAGATCTCTGGTCCTTCAACGATGAAAATGTTGTCCGGGCTATCGCTGCTTGCCCCATCCCAACAGTCTCCGCAGTGGGACATGAAATCGACGTGACACTTAGCGACCTGGCTGCGGACGTGCGTGCCCTCACTCCAAGCGAAGCTGCTGAACGGATTGTACCAAGTCGCGCAGATTTAGAAGAAGCTTTACTTCAGTATCACCACCGGATGACTCAGTCATTGCTGCGACAGATGCAATGGCTCAAAAGGAGAGTCAATGATATCGCTCGGCGCCCAGTATTGGCTCGTCCTCAAGAGATATTGCGGATGCGCAGCCAAACACTGGACCAATTAGAGGACCGAATGCAGCGTTTGATGAAACATCGCTTGCAGTTACTGCGAGCTAAGTTGAGTGAACGAGCGAGTTCATTGGAGGCCCTGAGCCCACTTTCGGTTTTAACTCGTGGCTACAGTATCACACAACGGGTGAGCAATGGGGCCGTTATTACGGATGCGACACAAGTCGAAACCGATGAGCGCTTACGCATCATTCTCAAATCGGGGCAAGTCATTGCCAAAGTCGAAGATATCGTCGGGACAGATTAGATTTTGTTGCGGAATACTCTCCCAACGAAACAAGGGAATTAGTTCCTTGGGTGCCAGCGGCTTGAACGCGCTAATCCAACCGCAACCCAACGCCAGCCAACCGATGATGGCTCTTGAGTCGATACCCTTGTCACGAAATGTTGAAAGGCGAGTGTCGCCATGACGTTTGGCTAGACGCTTCCCATCCATACCAACCACTAATGGCACGTGAAAGAACTGCGGTGGCTTCCAATCAAAGAAACGGTAGAGCATCATTTGCCGATAGGTGCTGGGAATCAAATCATTGCCGCGGACTACCATCGACACTTCCATGTCATGATCATCCATCACCACCGCAAGCTGATAAGCGGGCCAACCATCTTTCTTGCCTACGACAAAATCCCCTAACATCTTAGAGGCATCGAGCGACTGCGGACCACAAAAACCATCGCTCCAATCGATCACACCGGGGTAACAACGGAAACGCCAGGCAAATGGATTGGACTCGGGGATGTCTTGACAATACGCTGAGCGCCGACTGCAATTCCCGGGATACACAGGCCCGTCAATCCATGCCGATTCACCTTCCAAGCGATGTGGCGCGCTCGCTGCTTGCTCGATATCTGTTCGAGTGCATGTGCACGGATAGATGCGATCGGAACTCTTTAACGCTTCAAGACCTTCGCGATAACGTTCAAGACGAGCCGTTTGCATGTAGGCGATTGAATCAGATGGGGCATCCAAGTATTGTTTGTCTGGTCCAGCGTCCCAATCCAGGCCCAACCAAGCCAAATCGTCCATCGCTTGCTGAATGGCCCAAGGTTTAACACGGGGTGAATCAATGTCTTCGATTCTCAATAGGACTCGGCCCCCTAAAGCACGAGCAGCAAGCCAAGCAATCAGGTAGGTTCGCGCATTACCAAGATGTTGGGCTCCGGTTGGAGATGGGGCAAGTCGACCAACCACCCTTGGCTTCATTCTAATCGTTCCCATCAACCGATCGTAGATTAAGCAGCACGACTTACTACCGATTTCTGCTCGTTTAGCGCGAGCAGCTCTATTATCAACTTAGCCGCTCGCGATGTCGCGCCCGGCCGAGCATAACGCTGAGTTAGATCTTCGAGTTCAGCGACCACTCGCGCACGCTCCACGGAATTTGCCAAGAGCTTTTTGGTTTCACGATAGATGTCATTGGCCGCTGCTTCGACACTGCCCGTATGTATAAACTCTTTCATGATCTCTTTGTCTGCGATCAAGTTGGGCAACGAGATGTACTTGCAGCTAGCGAAGGATTTCCCAAGCCAACAAGTTAAACGTGTAGGGCGATATTGCACAACGGCAGGCGTCTTGCGAGCCATCACTTCAAGACTCACTGAACCTGATACCATCATTGCCACATCAGCAATCTCGATGATTTCGCTGGTCTTACCGACACAAAAGTCGATGGGCAACTTTTCGTCAGAAGCTGTTAGCTGCCCACGACACCAGGAAGCCTGCTGTGGCTTGTAACCTGCAACCAAAAATCGAGCATACGGAAAATCGCGATGTAACCGGCGAATCACTTCCAGTTGTACGGGCCAATTTCGCGTCACTTCATGGCCACGCGAGCCGGGCAAAACAGCCACTAACTGTTGACTACTGGCTTGGTAGCGATCGACAAATCGTTGATCCAACTGTCGTTCAGCCACTTCATCAAAAAAAGGATGACCAACATCATGAACTTCGATGCCACGTTTTTTATACCAAGCGGCTTCGAAGGGAAGATTGCATAACACATGATCAACCCAGCGCCTCATTTTGCTGACTCGCCAACTTGCCCAAGCCCAGAGCTGTGGCGGCAAATAATAGAAAACGGGTATGCCATATTTTTTGGCGCGTTTGGCGATGTGCCAGTTAAAACCAGGGAAATCGACCAAAACCACCGCTTTGATTTCGCCCTGCTTGAACTGTGCCTCAGCTAAATCGGCGACTCGAAAAAACTCACGCAATTTGGGCAACACTTCGGCAATGCCCACAACCGCCAAATTGGTCAATTCATAATGCAGTTGACAGCCCGCTTCACGCATCAGCGGCCCGCCAAGTCCTTCGACCTGGAAATGCGGCAAGCTACGTCGCAGCATCGCGATAAGCTTTGATGCATGCAAATCACCGCTCGGTTCACCAACAGAAAAGAAAATCCGTTGCGGATTCGAGTTCACTGCACCAAATGGAGCCCTGTTGGCACCTACACTTGATTTGCTAGCACCGCTTTCTGCTATTTGCCGAGCCATCCTAAATCCCTTTGTCGACTTCCTCTGGATTGCATTCCACGAGGCCTAGCGTCGCAATATCGATCCATCGAGTTTGCTAGCGGTGATCATAGCGATTTTGTTCTGATACGCCAACGGAGAAAATGGAGGGGATTCAGTGATTCAGTGAGGCAGTGATTCAGTGATTCAGTGATTCAGTGAGGCAGTGAGGCAGTGAGGCTGGGAGGCAGTGAGGCAGTGAGGCTGGGAGGCTGGGGAGGTTGAAGGGATGTTTAGAGACCTTTGAGGGGTTCGAGTTGCCCTTTGCATTTGACAATATTCTTATAGTCCCACTGGATTTCACGAGCTTTCGCGAGCCAACGTTTGAGAACTGCTTTC
>JBILTA010000429.1:0-5154 GCA_044371785.1 Pirellulaceae bacterium
ACCCCTCAGCTTCTCATTTTGTCTCGTTGCTCGTTCTCAAAGGAATCACAGATGTCAAGAAAACTTCTTACTGCTGCTATGGTCATGTTTGTTGTCCTAAGCTTCTATCAAACCGGCTTTTCGCAACTACGCGGACTGCGCGTTCAAGTAGGAGGATACGGTGGGGGAGTGCGTGTTAACGGCTACTCTTACAACACCAACCGTTACAGCCCGTACGGTGGCTATAACAACTACCAAAGCAATTACGGCAATTTCTACGGCAATCGCTATAGCCCTGGATACAATGCCTATAACTCAGGATATAGTTCAAGGTATGGCTACAACGGCTACACGAATCGTTACCAAAGTGGTAATCGCTATTACGCTCCACCTGGAAGTTTCTATCTAGGCAACGGCTACGGCAATGGATTCACGTTTCAAAGCTACCCGGCAACGGCTTATCGTTACGGCACACCACGTTATTACAATCCGCCGCTGCGACGATCATCATCCAGACGTTTTCGCTAACCCCGCCAACAACATAGCTGCTTCAGTCGCCGTCTTTTCGGCGGCTTGAGCGGTGTATGCGTTGAGTTTTTAAGCTCAATACTTCTAATCGATTTTCGACTACGTTGAAATTCGCTTCGCTGGCCGACAAAGTGGCGATTGAGAAAGCGTAAGCACGATCACCTCTTCCCCCGTTACAGTGCTAATGTCTTGATGCAAACTGAGTACATTCACACCAGTGACAAAGTGGACCATCGCTTCGATTTCGCAACGAGCTAGAGTGATGAGCTGGCTTCTGATTTGTTTCAACATCAGAACTCCCTTCTCATCTCCCCTCTTGGCTATTTGTTGTTCGACTACAGTCAGAAAGCCATAGACTCGCACGAGCAGCATATCACCGATCAGATAAGCCCGCACATCTCTCGGACCTCGCCCTAGGTACTCGACCGAATAACGCCGAATCACATCACAGACCTCAGCTTCAATCTCCCCTTGCGATCGCAAGGTCACGCCAGAGTCAACAGAACTGCCTGGCAGCGACTTTCGCTGTTCTGAAGCAGGACGCTCCACAGTTGTACGTTGCTCAAACGACTGGGTCCGTAAGCTGTCACTGATTGGCTTGCTGATAGTGGACATGAGAATTGCCATGGAGTTTCAAAGGTTGCTGAGGCCACAAAAGCCGTTGAGCTACACGAATATTGTGTTCGTTCCGGTGTTTTCCTCCATCGGGAGGTTTGCCAATACGAGCTAGTGGATTTCACCAGCCTTGTTTCGTGATTCTCTCGATACTGCATCAAGGTGGTCTGAAGTAGAAATTATCGTTTAGCATTGGCTGCTTTTCGCTCTCAAAGTCAACGCACCTAATAATCAAGAGCCGTTCCATGCGAATTGTAATTATTAAACCGAGTAAGTACTTGCCCAATGGCGCTGTCGAACGATTTCGTCGAGGCTTTATGCCCAACAGCACACTGCCACACCTGCGAAGTATGGTGCAAGAACCTTCGGACCGTGTTCCGCATGAGATTTATACCATCGACGAATATGTTCACACCGACCTAAGCTACCTGGAACTACTCAAGACCGTAGGCGGTCAACGTACTTTAGTTGTATTAGTGGGTGTCCAAAGTCATCAATTCCATCGGGCTCTAGACCTCGCAGCGTTAGCTTGCAAGGGGGGCTGTTTGGCAATCATTGGCGGACCCCATGTGATGACCTGCGATACTTCCATGCTCCAAGGACAGGGCGTGAGCTTCGCACAGTGTGAAGCAGAACTGGTATGGGAGGAAATCATCGAAGACGCTGAAGCGGGAGAACTAAAGCCACTTTATGGCAAAGGGCTCCGATGGCAAGAAAAGCTGGAGTCTCCCATATTGGTACCACCGGAACGAAGCGAATTCAAAAGATATATCGTTCCAATGTTGGGAGTATACCCTGCGCGTGGCTGTCCCTTTCGCTGCAATTTTTGCTCTGTCATAAAAATTGCAGGCAATAAGATTCGCAGCCAAAGCGTAGCCACGACCATGGCTAGCCTGCGCGCAGCAAAATCGGGGGGTATTAACACCATTATGTTCACGTCGGATAACTTCAACAAATATCCGCAAGCAGAAGAATTACTCGAAGCCATGATTCGAGAGAAGCTCAATTTAAAGTTCTTTGTTCAATGCGATACGCAGGTCGCCAAGCAAACACAACTCGTCGAGCTATTGGCCCAAGCGGGCTGTTATCAAATGTTTGTGGGTGTGGAGTCTTTCGATCGCGAGACATTGATTGCCGCTCATAAGAAACAGAATCGTCCACAGGTCTATAGCGATATCGTGGACGTTTGCCGCGCCCAGGGTATCAGTTCGCATTTCTCCAACATTCTCGGTTTTCCACAAGATACGGTAGAGTCTATTCGGGATCATCTCGGTTTGCTGCAAGACATGGGACCAACCTGGGCATCTTTCTACATACTTTGCCCGATTCCAGGGACAGAACAGTACGATTCTTTCTTGGCAGCCGACTTGATCACGGAACGTAACCTCGACCGGTTCGATACCTCTTGTCTCACTTGGAAACACCCTCAATTGTCGGCGAACAAGCTCACCGAGCTTTTATACGAATGTTATCGCAAATTTGGTTCTGTGGGACGCGCCCTGAAAAACCTTGGCACGACACGTAAAGACTCATTCAAATCCCTTGTCAGTGACAAGTTAAGCGGCTTGGCCATGGCCATGTTTATTCGGTACTGTTCATGGCGCAAAACTCACCCAATGTCGGGTGGTATCGCTCGTGTGACCCGAGATTTCGCTAAAGATTATCGCAGACTACGCACTGCAATGTATGGCTTCGAGTTAATGCCATTGCCGCAGAGCTTAGCCTTGTCGAGCGCAGAAGAACCTCTCGTCCCAAAGATTTTGGGCGAAGTGAATAGTCATGTTTCGCAATCACAATTGGTCCAATGACCAAAAAAGGAGAACCCATCATGTTACAGACAGTCTTAATCGTATTGCTCGTACTGCTCTTATTGGGAGGGATCGGAACGTTGCCCACTTGGTCACATAGTCGCAATTGGGGTTACGGGGCAAGCGGTGGAATTAGTTTACTCGGTCTTGTTGTACTTGTTCTTCTCATCCTGCTCCTCACTGGACGTTTGTAAGAAGAACATACTTTTTGGAGAATTGAATCATGATTCGTTTACAATTGGCCGGTGTTGTTGCTGGTCTGTGTATCGCTGTGGGCTGCACTGAAAAGCAGAAAGAAACACCCGTTTCAGCAGCCAAGCCAAGCATAGTGACTCGAGAAGATGTTGACCGCGCTGCCCAAGAGTCTAAAGAGACAACGGCAGCTTACTCGCAACAGAACAAGGAAAAGCTTGTAAAGGATTTAAAAGATCAACTAGCGACGATGGACGAGAACATCGCCAAGCTACGCGTCAAGGGAGAAGGACTTGCGAACGACGCGAAAGCGAGCTGGGATACTCGAATGGCTGAATTGGACGTAAAACGCAAAGCGGCCAGTGAAAAGCTCAATGAAATCGAAAGTTCGACCGCTCGCGCATGGAGCGATGTCGAGAAAGGAGCCCGGTCAGCTTGGGAAGACCTAAAGACGGCGTTCCAAAATGCTTCTAACGAGTTCTCGACACAGTAGGCAGCTAAACGTGATCGAACAAGGTTTCGATAAAGTTGTAAGCGGAATGGGTTCCATTCCGCATTCGTCAGGAGTGGCTTTCCGCGTTTGGGCACCAAACGCGGAAGCCGTTTTCGTGACCGGTTCATTCAATAACTGGTCCAACGACTCTCACCCAATGACATCCGAACATAACGGCTATTGGTTTACCAATGTTCCGGAAGCAGCCGTAGGGAATGAATATCGCTTTCGTCTAGTGCATGGCGATAAACAACTCTGGCGCATCGATCCTTATGCCAGACAAGTTACCAGTTCTGTCGGCAATGCGATTGTCGTGGATCCCACTTTCGACTGGAGCGGCGATAACTTCAAACTTCCTCCGATCAATGAGATGGTCATCTACGAACTTCATCTTGGTACATTTCATGATCCCGATGCCAAGTCGGGAGACATGTTCGCGCAAGCCACGCAGAAACTGGATCATCTTAAACAATTGGGGGTCAATGTTATTGAAGTGATGCCCATTGCGGAGTTCGCTGGTTTCTCTTCTTGGGGATACAACCCAGCTTGTATCTTTGCTGTTGAAGCCAACTACGGGAACACAAAAGGACTCAAGAACTTTGTGCTGGCCGCACATCGACTCGGCATCGGCGTAGTCTTGGATGTTGTCTATAATCACTTCGGCCCCAGTGATCTCGACCTTTGGCAATTTGATGGGTGGAGCGAAAATGGTTTGGGAGGAATCTATTTTTATAATGACTGGCGTGCCAAAACACCTTGGGGCGATACTCGCCCTGACTATGGACGTCCAGAAGTACGTCAGTTTATTCGTGACAACGTTGTCATGTGGCTAGAAGAGTACCATATCGACGGGCTACGACTCGATATGACCGTTTACATCCACAATGTGAACGCTAGTAATGAATCCATGGACGACCTACCCGACGGCTGGAATTTACTTGCCTGGATCAATCGAGAACTCAGGGAACGTTTCCCTGGCAAAATTACAATCGCCGAAGACTTGCGAGATAGCAGCTTCATCACGCAAAAACTCGAACATAACGGCATCGGCTTTACCGCACAATGGGACTCGCAGTTCGTTCACCGTGTCCGCCGTGCGATCATTACCCCTGAGGACAAATCTCGCTCGCTCGACGAAGTTCGACTTGCCTTAGAAGGTCGCTATAACGGCGATCCATTCCAACGCGTCGTCTATAGCGAATCACACGACGAAATTGCTAATGGCAAATCTAGACTGGCTTGCGAGATAGACCGAGGAACTCCAGACAGCTGGTACGCTCAAAAGCGTACGACCGTTACAGCAGCAATCGTCTTAACAGCGCCCGGCGTACCGATGCTCTTTCAAGGCCAGGAATTTCTCGAAGATGGCTGGTTTCAGGACACAGATCCACTCGACTGGCAAAAATCTGTCGAGTTTGGTGGGCTGGTGAAACTTTACCGAGATCTTATCCATCTCCGCCTAAACTGCTTTGATACCACGCGAGGCTTAACCGGCTCAGGAATAAATGCGTTTCACCAAAATCAAGCCGATAACGTTCT
>JBILTA010000430.1:0-5145 GCA_044371785.1 Pirellulaceae bacterium
CCTGGAACTCTTGTTGTTAGTCCCATTAGCCGAACGTTAGCGTCGGTTTTACTTTTCCAACGGTACACAGTTTCTATCTCGCTCCGTCAATCTGCCCCACCCACTGCCACACAAAACAGAGTGGTGGCAGAACGAGATACCGAACTACCTGCAATGCAGCGTTGCTCCAGTGAGTGACAGAGCGAGAGCCTCTAGCTAGCCACGCCATAACTTGCGAAGAAACGGCATGAAGCCATTTCTTCGCCGGTGCCTTGCAGGCGTTAGTGATTCAAGCCACTAGGGCCGTTCGATTTGATATTCTTCCAATTTGCGATAGAGCGTAGCTCGGCTGAGGCCGAGCAGGTTTGCGGCTTCGGGAACTTTGCCACTGGAGCGTTGCAACGCTTCTTGGATCAGTTTCTTTTCCCATAAATCGAGACGCAGTGTTTCAAACGGCTCGCTGCTCGCTTCACGCAAGCCTAAGTCGGATGGACGAATTTGATCATCGGCTGCCATCACGACTGCGGAGTCGATGACATTGCGAAGTTGGCGTACGTTGCCCGGCCAGCGATATTTTACCAATAGATCTTTGGCATCATCGGATAATTGAAGTCGCTGGCGTCCATGTAACATGCGGAAGTGATCAAAAAAATGGTCTACCAATTTCTCGATATCCGATCCGCGATCGCGCAGCGGTGGGATCATCAGTTCGAAGACACTCAAGCGATAGAAGAGGTCTTCGCGAAAACGTTTTTGTTTGACGAATTCGCTGAGGTCGCGATTCGTCGCCGCAATAACGCGCACATCGACCCTTACTTCTTGTTTGGAGCCGACAGGCAAGAAGGGATGGCCTTCTAAAATGCGCAGGAGTTTAGCTTGGCCTTCAAGTGTGAGTTCTCCCACTTCGTCAAGGAAAAGCGTGCCCGTATGGGCTTGTTGAAACCAGCCTGGATGATCGGCATCAGCGCCCGTAAAAGCCCCTTTTTTGTGGCCAAAGAGCTGGCTTTCCATGAGTTCCGCTGGGATGGCGGCGCAATTAACGCTCAGCATCGGGCGGTCAGCCCGTGGGCTGGCGCGATGCAAAGCTCGGGCGACGAGCTCTTTACCGCTACCGCTTTCGCCACGTATCAAGACGCAGCCGCTGGCAGCCGCAACACGCAAGATTCGTTCCTTGAGTGTTTTCATCGGCGGGCTATCGCCCAGCAATTCATCAAAGTCGGCGCTGCGAGCAACGAGTTGTTGATTACGAGCCAACAGGGTCGCTTGTCGACGCGCGCGGACTAAGGCCATGCTTACAATGCGAGCTGCCGCCGTCGTGAATTCAACATCCGCTTCACTAAAACGTTCTTGATCGCAGTAGAGATGTAACGCACCGAGAGGTTTGCCATCATGTAACAGCGGAACGCAGATCACATCAGCAAAGGACTTCAGCGACACATCTTTTAGATCTCGTTGATCTTTGAACCAAACCGCTCGTTGATTACGAATGACCATGTCGGTCAGTTTTCGGCTCAGTTTGGTTTTGCCTGATTCTTGATCGGGGAGAACTCGCAACGGTTGCAGTGTGCCATTATCGTCGAGCCAAAGTAGGCCAATGACGGTCGCTTGTGTACGCCCCACCAAGACTTCCAAGGCTAATTCGGAAACTTCATCGGGGTTATCACTGCGTAATAGTTGAATACTGAGCTGATAAAGATCGAGAATTTCTTCGACGTGTTTTTTATCTTTTAGGACACGACGTGGGTCGCGCAGGAATGGCTCGTTGATTGCAGGGATATCCAGCATCAACGTTTCCGTAGCGGGAGAGCCGTTATCGAAGACGACGAGTTCAGGGAGTACGGCGAAGTGCAATTCGGTTGAGCCGATGCGGATGATGGAGCTATCAACCAAAAGTGCATCGTCAATTTTTTGTTGACCCAAGAATGTGCCGTTACGGCTTTCGAGATCGCGCACGTGCCATTGTCGATTTTTCATGAAGACCGCCGCATGTTCGCGCGAGCTCAAGGGATCGCCCAAAGGGATTTGGCATGTCTTTCCACGGCCGATCCGGTATTCCAAATCGGGGTCGAGCATGTACTGTTTTTCGGGTTCTCCGTCGATGACGACGGTCAGCGTGGCGGCCATATCGAGAATTGATTCCTAGGCTTTCCTTCTATTGTTCGTTTTCGAGTCCCATTTCAAATTCGGTTTCGGTTCCCTTTTGCAGGATATTGGCAACCTTCGCACGGGGGTGCTCTTTGTAGCGTCCCTTAGTTGTCTTGCTCATCTTTTTTGAGAGCCTATTCGGGGAATATCGCTTTTTTTCCAGTCTACCTAGCCTCCGCTGCGTTCCAGCTAAGGGTTAAGCAACGCCCATCTTTCGTCTGTTCATACGATGATTTCGATACAAAAAAGATGTGTAGGATCTAGGGTGGTCCCCCAAGCGTTTCATTCTATCGCTAGTTTCGACGTCTTGCGGGGATAGCATGATTCTCGAAAATGAAGATATTCATATTGTAACTTAAATCCTGGCGGAATTTTGGGTCCTTTCTGCGGGACGGCACAGGAGTGGCGGGGTTTATTGACTATCTCGCATTGCGATGTGCGGCGGGATGTTGGAAATCGGCTCTCCGAGGGCTTACACTGGTGATCGGCGTGAGGTACTCGAGTTACTTCGCCGCTTGAAATGGGGGTAGGTCTTGGAACCAACGGTCGGGTCTGGTTCGCTTCCGGAAGATGATCCGGATGTGAAACTCATGCTCAGAGTACGCGACGACGACGCTGAGGCGTTCGCCGAGTTGGTGATGAATTACCAACCTCGGTTGCAACGCATTTTGCAGCATTTGGTCGGTGAGCGAGACACGGCAGATGATTTGGTACAGGACGTTTTCTTGCGGGTGTATCGTGCTCGGAAAACCTATGTAGCTGGAGCTAAGTTTTCGACTTGGGTCTTTCGTATTGCGAATAATGTTGCCTCCAATGCGGTGCGTGATCGTTCGCGGCGAAGAGAGTACCAAATGGTTGATTTTTCTGGATCGCAACAAGCGATACCCGCTATGGATCAACTTGCAGTCGCATCGAGTTCTGCGATGCCCGTCCGACGATTGGAAGGAACGGAGCGAGCAGAAATGGTCCGCCAAGCCCTCAATTCACTTTCTGAGCGGCAGCGGATGGCATTGTTACTTTCAAAGTTTGAAGGATTAAGTTACCAAGAGATCGCCGACACGATGGGGATGACAACCAAAGCCGTTCGCTCCCTATTGAGTCGATCTCGCGAGAATCTTAGGCAGATCTTGCAGCCCTATATGGAACATGGGGCACAGCCACCCGGCGAAGAGAGTGGAGGAGCCAAATGAAGGACGTCGATGATACACAAGAGCATTGGATGGTCGACGACCAGGGAGACTCCGATCATGAATTGCTCACGGCATTTCTGGATGGTGAACTCACGGTTGAGGAAAATGCACAGCTGCAGCAACGTTTGGCGTCGGATCCTAAGTTAAAGGACCAGCTCGAATCGATGCGTTCGACTTGGAATATGTTGGACGAGTTGCCGCAAACTCCGGCTGATATCAAGTTGACCCAAACCACGATGGAGTTGGTTGCACTCGATATCAGGACGCAGCAGAAGAAGCGTCGCACACATTGGTGGCTCTTATCGCTGGCGACTATTATTGTCGGGCTTTTAGGTGGTTTGTTATTGGCGAATTTCCAAGTACAGCGCGAACGAGCCAACTTGCTGCGTGACTTGCCTGTACTCTCAAATTTCCAAGTCTTTCGTGAACTGGATTCGGTTGACATACTTCCGGAATTGTCGAAGTTAAAAAATCTGGAAGTCTTCTTGAAAGAATCTGATATCAATCGCGTTCGTGTTCCCCTGGATGCGGACGCTCGCGAAGCCTGGTTGGAGAGTTGCACGCCTGACCGCTTGCGAGAATTGGCGGATGTTAAAGGGCACTTCGATCGACTGATTCCGAACGAACAAGATAAGCTGCGAAACATTCATCAAAAGATTGCTGCCTCGAACGATCCCAATAAAACGACCGATCTGGTTCGAGCCTACATTAACTTGCTTCGTTCGTTGACGACCAATGAAAGGGCTAAGTTATTGGATAGGCCGATGGATCAGCGGCTTGAAGGCCTGCAAGGTGTGATCCAACGCAAACGTGTTGCCAACTTGGCTCAGAATATGTCCGATCAGGATAAAGAAGCTTTTAAGCAATGGGCTCGTGATTTGTTGTGGGATCGTCCTGATTGGTTGATGGTGCGAGGTCCCAATGAAGCGATTCGGCCAGGTGATGAGTTACGGATTGTTGTGCAAGGTCTTTTTCGTCGGCGGATGGAAACCGGTGGCAGTCCAATCGATACCAGCGACGTCAACAAATTAAGGGACTACCTGAGCGACCAAGCCAACGAGATACTCGACGATACCAATGAATCGGAAATCGATTTCACCTTGACGCAATGGATTTTTGCGGCAATGGCGAGAGTCCGATTGAAAGACCCTGATTTTAAAGAGCTGGCAGATATGTATGATACATTCTCTGACACCGAGCGTGAGGTCTACGATTGGATGACCCCGGGCGAAGCGAAGACCGCATTGACACGCAAGTATCGTTCTCGAGTCGCTGAGGATGGAATGCGTGATGGAGGCCGCCGTTCGTCCGAATAACTTAGACACTAAGCAACTTAGACACCTAAGCGAATGGGATGGATGGCATGAAGGCAGCTTACATCGAAAAGACTGGTACCCCGGAAGTTATTCAGTATGGAGATCTCCCTGTACCTGAGATCAAGCCCCATGAAGTGCTAGTTAAGGTGCTAGCGGTCTCGGTAAACCCAATTGATACTTATATCCGCAACGGCGCCAACTATTGGCCCTTGCCTCAACCCTTCATCATCGGATGTGACTTAGCGGGGGCAATCGTCGCTGTAGGAAGTGACGTCAAAAATTGGCGTGTAGGCACTCGTGTTTGGGGTAGCAATCAAGGTCTTTTGGGTAGGCAGGGAACATTTGCTGAATTTGCTGCCGTCGATCCACAGTGGCTTTACCCAACGCCCGCTAACGTTTCGGATGAAGCCGCCGCCGCATGCGCCCTGGTCGGAATCACAGCCCATTTAGGGTTGTTCGCGCATGGGCATCTCAAAGCGGGTGAGACGATTTTCGTGCGAGGTGGAACCGGGGGT